>CAXNDB010000014.1:0-10358 GCA_964201025.1 Rickettsiales bacterium UBA1997
TAACAAAATCAACATAACGTGATAAAACTTTGGCAGTGTCGGCGATAGTTTCGCCTTTACCAAGTTGCATATCGTTTTTATTCATCACCACCGCATTGCCACCAAGATGGCTAATCGCCACTTCAAATGAAGTTCGAGTGCGCGTGGAAGTTTTTTCAAAAATCATCATCAAATTTTTATGAGGTAGCAATTTGGAATGTTTAGCTATATCATGATTTTTCTTAAGCTTTCTAGCAATTTTGATAATTTCGTGAAGTTGCGATTTCTCGATTTCATTTAAATCGATAAAGTGACGAATTTTATTATTAATAATTTTTTTCATAATTTTATTAAAAAACATTTGGAAAATTTTATAAATCATTTAAAAAGCTAAATATAATTCACTTTTTGTCAAGAAATTCAATTTTAAAATGTCAAAAAAAATATTTATTGTTAGTGGTGGGACTGGTGGACACATAATTCCTGCTCGTTGTTTAGCTAGTTTGTTACATCAACAGAATCATCAAATATTATTCTTTGGAGATAAAAAAATTTACAATTATGTAAAAAGCACCGATACGTTTCCAACCTTTATTATCAAGAGCTCTCAGTTCAAAAAATCAATTTTTTCTTTGATAAAAGGCTTAATAAAAATTAGTTTTGGAGTAGTAAAATCTTTATATTTTATTACAAAATATCGCCCAGATTATGTATATGCATTCGGAGGTTACGCAACCTTTCCAATGTTGATTGCATCAATAATCACAAATCGTAAAATTATTCTTCATGAACAAAATGCTCATTTAGGAAAAGTTAATCGAATTTTTGCAAAATTTGCTAAAAAAATTGCCCTCTCCTTCCAAGAAACTAGCGGGATTAAAGCTGAATTTAAAAATAAAACTTTCTTTACCGGCAATCCAATTCGCGAAGAAATAGTTAAACTTCATGACAAAGAATATTCATTGCCGAGTTTTGAAGAAGATAAGATTGATGATAATAAATTGGGTTATGATATTTTATTAAATTCTGATTTTTATCCAATTGAAAAACA
This sequence comes from Rickettsiales bacterium UBA1997, assembly GCA_964201025.1. Taxonomy (GTDB): domain Bacteria; phylum Pseudomonadota; class Alphaproteobacteria; order Rickettsiales; family UBA1997; genus CAILUF01. The sequence continues at coordinate 1,031 of CAXNDB010000014.1, forward strand.
TGAAAAAATGTTCAAAATACTTGTAATTGGTGGATCGGGTGGAGCGAAAATTTTTAGCGAAATTTTGCCAAAATCTTTTTTTAATTTCTCTGAAAATATTAAAGAAAATATTCAAGTAACTCAACAATGTCGCTCGGAGCTTGTTGAATCAACCTTTGAAGAATATAAATCATTTAATATCAATGTAATTGTCGATAGTTTTTTTGAAGATATGGCACAATTAATTGATGGTGCGCATTTGATAGTAGCGAGGGCGGGTTCATCTTCGATTTTTGAATTTTGCATGGCAAAAAAACCAATGATAATAATTCCTTTTGCCAAATCCGCCGATAATCATCAGCAAAAAAATGCCGATTTTTTAGCACAAAAAGGCGCCGCAATTGTCATCGAAGAAAAAGACTTTACTATTCAAAAAATTAATGAAATTTTTAACAGATTATTTACGGAAAAAGAAATTCTTTTTAAAATGTCAAAAAATGCTGGAAATATTGCAATTACTGAGGCAACATCAAATTTATCAAAACTAATTAACGAAACTTTTTAAAATGGAATATACCGCTATAATCGAAATAAAAGAAAAAAATGATTTTGACCATTTAACCTTGGGAGAGTTGCTTAATCAGAACAGAGAAAAACTTGAAATTGAAATTAAAGAAGTAGCAAATTTTTTAAAAGTTAGACCAAATGATATTAAATTATTGGAAAATAATGATATAGAAAAAATTGCCAAAAATATTTATATTCCTGGATTAATTAAGTCTTACGGTAAATATTTAAAAATTAACAACAAAATTATTAACGAAAAAATTCAAGAATTGTCGCTTCGATCAAATATAGAAGTAAAAAAACATACTCTTATAAATTTAGGGGATGATAGAAGTTTATCGCCGAGTAAAAATTTTTTCTACAATAGCATGATTGCTTTTGTTGTTTTGTCGTTATTTTTTATTTTATTATTTATATTAGAGCATAAAAAAGAATTGATAAATAACAAAAATATTATTTCTGATATTCAAAAAATTAATAATTAAATGAATAAAATTTCATTACAATCTATCATTAATTTTTATAAAAAAGTGCCAGAATTTTCAAAATCTTTCGTGAAATCCGAAGGTTTTAAAATCGGCGCCATTATTTTTACATGTCTTTTTGCCATCGCCATAATTTTTCCGCTTTTTTTAGATAATTCAAAGTTAAAATTTGATTTAACGCAAAGGCTAAGTAAACTTACTCAATCAACAATTTCTATTAAAGGCGATATCGAGATTAAACTACTCCCATCTCCATCCATAATTGCACACAAAGTATTTATAGAAAATTATGCCCTATCCAATAAGCGCAGTGAAAATGATAATTTTTACAATATTTACGTTGAAGATTTGGAAATAATTTTTCCGATTTTTAGAACAAATAGTCGTCAACTTATTAAAAAAATAATCGCTAATGATGCAATAATAGAAATTGCCAAGCCCGAAATTTTGAAAAAAATTGAAAATGGTGATTTTAGTAAAGTTCTAGAAAGTTATTCAAAAAATCCCACACCTCCCCAGCAAAATTTAGCTTCAAATAGCGGTTTAAGTTCTAAATTATTTTCAATTAATGACCTTGAAACTGTAGCGATAGGATTATCAATGCCTCCAAATTTTCAATTCAATAATTCTAAAATTATTTTTTACAATGAATATGGAATATCTCGAGAAATAACCAAAATTGATACAAACATAATTTACAATGAAAAATTAATCGATGGTTACGGAAGCTTTCTTAGTCAAAGCATTGAAAATGAATTTAGAATTTTTGCCAAATTTGATTCTAAAAGAGAAGAAAAAAAGAATTCTTATTTTTCTTTAAGTTCGCCAATTTTTAATATAAAGGTGAATGGTAATTTTTTAGAAAAAAATTTAAACGGACTCTTAAAAACCAAATTTAGTGGATTACTTGAATGTGAAATTTTTGAATTAAGAAATTTTTATAAATCAATAATTTCAAATAGTGATTTATTTTCTTCAAAACTTCGCTATAACGGCAAAACAATAAAATTAAGCGCAGAACTTGAAAATGACGGCAAAAATATTGATCTAAATAAAATAACCATCAATTCAGATCTTATAAATGGAATTGGTGAAATTTATTTAGGTTTATCCGATAAAATTCTTACGGCCGATATCAATCTTGATTTAGATGATTTGGATATTGATGAAATTTGGTCAACCGAAAATCCAGCTAAAAAAATCGCCCAACAAAAAGAAAAAGAAAGCCTACTTGAAGACTCTCAATTGAAAGCTGAGAATTCGGAAAAAAAAGAGGAGGTAAAAAAAGTTGTCTTAAAATCGCCGATTTTAAAAATTAAAAAACGCAATGTTTCGGATTTAATTCTCGAAGCACGAGATTATGACATTAATTTAGAAATTATGATTAAAAATGCTCATCTTTACGATGGAAAAGTTGAAGATATAAAGCTTTATGCCAACATTGCTAATGATGGTAAAGCCCTACTCTCCCCTCTTTCCTTTAAGCTTCCCGGTAATTCGGAATTTAGAGCTAGCGGTGTTTTTGAAGAATCCGAAATGAATTCAAAATTTATTGGCAATGTTGATGGCAAAGGCAATTCTTTAAACGAAGTTTTTAAATGGCTCCAACTTGATTCTAATAATTTTAAAATGGATAATTTAAAAAATTATAGTTTTTATTCGGACATAGAGGTTAGCCCTTCAAGCACTATTCTTAAAAATTTTTATGTTAATCTCGATGATAAAAAAACCGAATTTTACGGCAATGTTGAACTCACCGACAATGAAAAAAGTCGTTTTGTTAATTCCAATATTCGCATTTCAGAATTTGATTTTGAGAAATATATTTCAATACCAAAAAATAATATTTATCTAAGCGAAGGCATTTTATTTGATAAATTATTATGGCTCAATCAAATCTATTCAAACTACTCTATCAAGCTAAATTTCGACAAATTGCTTTATCAAAACCAAGAATTTAACAATCAAAATGTTGTTATAAATTTTGGTCAAGGTTATTTCAAAGTTCCGAAAACGCATTTCGCTTCTGAGCAAAATATTTTTGATTTGGAGTTTGGAGTTGATATTAGCGATAAAAATCAAATCGGTAATTTAATTTTAAATGCTGATAAATTAAAATTAAAATTACGCGAGGATGAAGATAATGAGGTAAACCCTCACAGCGTAAGTTTGTTTGATAAATTTTATAAACTTCCATCACTTCAAGGATTCACTGGAAACATTGATATCACTGCTAAAGAAATTAGTTTGGACGATACAATAATTTCTGATTTTGATTACAAAAATTCTATTAAAAATGGCATTTTTGGTCAATCAAAACTTTTAATGAAAATATATGATGGAGAGTTTGAATATAAAGGATTGTGCGATATAAAATATAACAAAATAATCAATGGATTATTTTCGTGCAAATCTTGTAATATCAAAAAACTTCTTGATAATTTTTATAATGTAAAAGCAATTGATGGCGTTGCCAACCTATCTGGAAATATTGTCAGCATTGCTAAATCAGTTAATGAATTTAAGGATAAAATTGATTCAGATATCAATCTCGCAATTTCATCGCCAAGGATTAGTGGCTATGGCTTAAAAGACCTCGTAACCAAAATGTTTTCGGTAAAGGAATTCGCTAATGAATTGACGGAGCCAGAAAAAATTTTGGAAAACAAAGAATCATCAACTCAATTTCTTCAAGGCAAGGGTTTTGTTCGTCTTCGAGGTCAAAAAAATAGTAATTTTTCCATTAGTTTAACCGGTCCCGCAATGAATTCAATTTTTTCGGGAATTATTTTTTTGAAAGATGAAAGTATTAACGGAACACTTAACACCATATTTTTATCCGGCTCATCTGATAAAAAAATTCCGATAAATATCGCCACTAATGTGGTGGGATTTTTTGATGATGTTGGTTATGTTTCTAACCTCAATCAAGCTCGTCAATTCCTTGGATTAGAGCGAATCAACAATCAAGAATTAAACACCAAATTATTAGCTCAATCCGAAGAAAAAAAGATCGCCAAAAAAAATAAAATTAATAAAAAATCTTTAATGAAAAAGAAAAAAGAAAGTTCGGATAGCGAAGATGAAATAACGATTGAAAATCAAGTAATTGAAGAAACTCAAATAATCGAGATTAATAAACCCGCAGACCTGCAGAATGAAGCTGGCATTCAATCCGCAAAAATTACCAAAAATGAAGATGTAAAAAATACCAATGAAGTTGCAAAAAATATTTCTGATACATCGACAACAACAACTACAACCACTAGCAATACAAAAATTGAAACAAATGAAAATAATTCTGTAAAAAAAGAAAATATTACACAAGAAAATAAAATGACGGAATCCGGAGATTCTAAAGTCGTACAACCATCATTCTAAAATAAAATGACTCTTTCAATTGCACAAATTTTACAAAAAAAATCGCAAGAAAAAATAATTTGCCTCACCGCTTATTCTTATCCGATCGCAAAAATTTTAGACAAATATTGCGACATAATTTTAGTCGGCGACTCACTTGGAATGGCTATTTATGGGCATAAAGACACAACACAAACTACTTTGGAAATGATGATAAATCACGGCAAGGCAGTAAAAAAAGCCTGCGAAAATGCCTTGGTTGTAGTTGATTTGCCGATAAATACTTATGAAAATTCACCTGAAGAAGCACTAAAAAATGCTCAAAAAGTTATTGCGGAAACTGGTTGCGATGCCATTAAAATCGAGACTTCGAGAGTCTTAGTTCCAACCGCAAAATTTTTAGTTGATAATAAAATAAATGTGATGGGACATATCGGATTATTGCCTCAACATGTCAAAGAAATTGGCGGTTATCGCTATCAAGGTCGCGATGAAAATTCGGCACAAGAAATTTTCACAACCGCTTTAGAGCTTGAAAAGGCGGGAGTTTTTAGCATTGTAATCGAAGCCGTTCCCGCGGAGCTCGCCACAAAAATTTCACAAAATTTAAAGATTCCAACAATTGGCATCGGAGCTTCTGCTGATTGCGATGGGCAAGTTTTAGTAATCGATGATTTACTCGGATTAAATCAAGAATTTAAACCAAAATTTGTCACTCACTACGAAAATTTATCGCAAAAAATTGATGAAGCGGTGAAAAAATTTTCCTTCGATGTTAAGTCCAAAAAATTTCCCGCCGAAAATAATTTGTTAAAAAAATAATTTATGATTTTTAATCAAAAAAAATATCGAAAGGCCTTTTCTTTAATAGAAATTTCCATGGTAATTTTGGTAATTGGAATTTTAATTGCGGGAATTTCAAGTGGCATTGATTTATATAGCGATATGAAACTTGCAACCGCAAAAAATCTTACTCTGAGTTCAAGAGTTGGTAGAATTGAAAATTTAATAGCTTGGTTTGAAACCACCAAAGAAAGCAACTTTTCTAAGGGCACCACGACTTTTGAAAATTTAAAAAACTTTACCGCTAATCAAGATATTAATCGCTGGAAAGATAATAATCCAAACTCGCTAGTTAAATATGATGCTACACAAACCACTTCGGCAAATCAGCCTAAAATAATTTTTGATGATATAACCTCACTTCCAGTTGTTAAGTTCGATGGATCGCCTCGACATTTCATTTTACCCGACGGCACGGTGCCTTTTGGAAACTCAGCTTACTCGGTTATTTTTGTTTCTAAAAATATTGATAATTCACATGGCGGAATTTTAGGCTCAGGAACATACGGAACAAGAAATTTGACCAACGCTTTTAGATATGAAAGTAATAAAAGAATTCATAATTATTGGTATGGCGATGATGCTACCGACGAAACAACACCAGCAAATTCTGTTGTTACAAATAAGTTTCAAATTTTTATTTTCACTTACAATCAAACTGATAGAAAAATTTATATCAATGGAGTTTATCAAACTGGCGATTCGCCATCAGCCCGAACAAGCACAAGCATTAATAATACCATTGGTTTAACTTGCTCTAACTGCGGTGGCAAAGAATATCTTAACGGCGCAATTGCCGAATTAATTATTTATGATAGAGCCTTATACGCAAAGGAACGAGAAGATGTTGAAAAATATTTAGCAAAAAAATGGTCGATCAAAATTTAACCAAATTTTTTCAAAACTTGACACTTAGTTTAACAAAAATTACAATCGCCACTTTAACAATTTTTAATAATCATTTTTTCAAATAATAATGTCAGAATTTCGTAATGTTGCAATTATTGCTCACGTTGACCATGGAAAAACCACTCTAATCGATGCCATGCTTCACCAAAGCGGAACTTTCCGCGCTAATCAACAAATTGAAAATCGTGTAATGGATTCTAACGCTCTAGAAAAAGAACGTGGAATTACCATTCTTGCAAAATGCACTTCTTTAATGTGGAAAGAGCAAAAAATCAACGTAATTGACACTCCCGGCCACGCGGATTTCGGTGGTGAAGTTGAACGAGTTTTAAATATGGCGGATAGCACTTTGCTTTTGGTTGATTCGGCGGAAGGTGTTATGCCTCAAACTAAATTTGTGCTTTCAAAAGCTTTGGCTCTAGGTTTAAAACCAATTGTTATCATTAATAAAATTGATCGTCAAGACGCTCGTCCTGATGAAGTTCTCAACGAAATTTTTGATTTATTCGTTTCATTAAATGCGAATGAGCAACAACTTGACTTTCCGGTTCTTTACGCGGTTGGTCGTGACGGCTGGTGCGTTACCGATATGGATAAGGATGAACGCAAAGATTTATCACCACTTTTTGATTTAATTCTCGAGCATGTTAATCCGCCACATTTTGATAGCGAAGCCCCATTTACAATGCTTGCAACACTTCTTGATCATAGTCCATATTTTGGCAGAATGCTTACCGGCAGAATTTATTCGGGCACCGCTAAAAATTTGATGAATTTCAAAGCTATAAATTTAAAAGGTGAAATCGTTGAGCAAGGTCGCCTCACCAAACTTCACGTTTTCCGTGGCGTTGACAAAGTTGCGGTTGAAGAAGCTTTTGCGGGCGACATCGTCTCCATCGCTGGACTTGAAAAAGCTTCAGTTTCCGATACTATGTGCGACATTACAATTGTTGAGCCAATCAAATCAACTCCAATCGATCCACCAACTATGGCGATTACAATTGGCGTTAATGATTCGCCACTTGCTGGAACTGAAGGTTCTAAAGTTACTTCACGCATGATTCGTGATCGACTTTTTGCTGAAGCTGAAACTAACGTTGCCATCAAGGTTAAAGAATCTGATGCCAAAGACGCTTTCGAAGTGGGAGGTCGTGGTGAGTTACAACTTGGCGTTTTAATCGAAAATATGCGTCGCGAAGGTTTTGAAGTTTCGGTTTCGCGTCCTCGCGTTTTATTTAAAAAAGAAAAATCTGGTGAAATCCTTGAGCCAGTTGAAGAAGTTGTTGTTGACGTTGACGATAATTTTAGTGGAGTTGTGGTCGAAAAACTTTCTTCACGCAAAGGCGAAATGATCGAAATGAAACCATCTTCAGGTGGAAAAACTCGTCTCGTATTTTATGTGCCATCTCGTGGCTTAATTGGTTATCAAAGTGAATTTTTAACCGACACTAAGGGAACGGGAGTTCTCAATCGTATTTTCCATAATTACGTTCCTTATAAAGGCGAAATGAAGAGATCGAAAAATGGTGCTTTAATCGCAACTGATGCCGGCGAAGCTGTAGCTTACGCTCTTTGGAATCTTCAAGACCGCGGAACAATGTTTGTTAAACCTCAGCAAAAAGTTTATGCTGGCATGATTATCGGCGAAAATTCTAAACAAGGCGATCTTGAAATTAACGTTCTAAAAGGCAAACAACTTACCAATATTCGCGCTTCTGGAACCGATGAAGCAATTCGTCTTACTCCACCAAGAATCCTCACGCTCGAAGATATGATTACATATGTTGGCGATGATGAATTGGTTGAAGTAACTCCGAAATCATTAAGATTAAGGAAAAAAATGCTTGATCCAAATGATCGCAAAAGAATGAGTAGAGGCAAAGAAGAAAGATTTGATTTTGTTGAAGAATAATAACGATATTTTCAACAAAAATTGCCAAATTAATAAAAAATAATTTTTCAATCAAAAAATTGTGGTGCACTTTATTTCTTTAAATAAAAATCCCACAAATTTTTAGACTTAAGCTTTAAAACATAATGAAATTTAATTTTGGCAATTGCAATTGCGGATAAAAATTTAAATATTTTATAAAACTTCAGAAAATATTTTTATCTTGTGTAAAAAAAAATTTAATTTAACTACTCAAAATTAATATTAATCATAAAATAATATAAATTTCTTTATAATTTATATTAAAATCTCTCTTGACAAAGAATATAAAATAATAGATTATTCAACAAAAAATTTATTTATTTTACTAAATGAAAACATTAATTGTTAAATATTTACCAAGCGGAGAAGCTTCTAACACAAAGAAAATACTCGATGTTTTTTTATCTAAAATAGAAAATCATTCGGTAGAAACTCTTGATCTCCTAAATAGCGAAATACCTATTTTTAATGAGTTAAATATGAAGGCTTATTACAAAAGAAATTATAACAATCAGGCATTAGATTCTTCTGAAGCAAAGTTGTTAGAAAAAAATGATGTTCTCATTAAGCAATTTAAATCAGCTTCACAAATCATATTGGCTTGCCCAATGCATAACTTTGGATACCCCGCCCTAATGAAAGCTTATATTGACGCTGTAGTTTTTTTCAACGAGACATTCTCATACGAGAAGAAAATGATGTCTGGCAAAAAAATACTTACAATATTTTCGTCGGGCGGAGAATATCCAAATGAAACTTTTAACTTTAATTACCCAAACTGGAATTCGATTGCACTTTTATCATACGCAACATTTAACTTCATGGGATTCGATGAAGTTAAGACAATTGGCACCAGTTTGAGGGGTGAAGAAAATGCAATCAAAAATCTAGCAAAAATATCAATTGAAATTGAGAATATTGTTAGAGATTGGTATAAATAATTTAAAATTTATGAAGACTAAAAAACTAATTTTTATTTGTTAATTTTTTTGCTGACGAACCAGTATCTTTTTTTAAAAAATTAGATTCTTTAGTTTTCTCAAGAATTAATTTTTCAAGAGCTTTTTTAATGAAGTAGCTTTTTGATCTTTCTTCAAGCTCACAAAGCTCAATAAGAGTTTTTTCAAGCTCAGCTGGAATTTGAGCAGAAATAGTAACAACTTTATTTTCTTTCATAATGATAAATAATTTTTAAGTTAATAAATTTTCCACTAAACATTAGAAGTTTAAATAAACTTTTATTCATCTTTTA
>CAXNDB010000015.1:0-9546 GCA_964201025.1 Rickettsiales bacterium UBA1997
AATAACCCTGACCAATTGAAACTTTAAGATTTGGTGAAAAACCACCGCTCGATAAAACGCCAATTTTTTTGCCATCTTTTTTGATTTCGGTGCCTTCACGAGCAATGCCTCGATCGAGAAGTTTAACGCCCATTCTTTTGCGTTTTACGCCATCAATTTTTTCTTTTAAAACTCGTGAAGAGCCAATAAAATTATCGTTGCTTTTGCTAACAACCCAGCCGATACTAGCTTCGACTGGCGAAGTTGAGTCGTCAAGATCGTGACCATAAAGTGGATAACCCATTTCTAAACGCAATGAATCACGAGCACCCAAGCCAATTGGCTTAACTTCGCTTTGCGAAGATAAATCGAGCCAAAATTTTTCTACTTCAGAATTTTTAATGCTTACTTCGAAACCATCTTCGCCAGTGTAACCTGTGCGACTGATAAAAATCTCTTGACCATTTTTTAAATGAAAAAATCCAAGATTCATGTAAGGTAAATTTTCTAAATCTCCGGCCTTTAAAAAACGCGATAAAACTTCTTGGGCTTTATGTCCTTGAACCGCAATTAAAGAGCGATCATCAAGTGCGGTAAATTTAAGATTTTGTGGTAAATTTTTACGGATCCAATCGGCATCTTTTTCTTTACATCCTGCATTTAAAACTATGAAAAATTTTTCATCACTAATTTTAGTGATAATTAAATCATCAATAATTCCGCCATTTTCATTGGTTAAAACCGTATATTTAGCGAGATTTTCTGTGCTTAAACTAAAATCAGTCGGCGTAATTTTTGATAAAAATTTAGCAACTTCTGACCCTTCAATAAAAAATTGTCCCATATGTGAAACGTCAAAAATTCCAACATTGCCCGAGCGAGTCCATTCATGCTCTTTAAGCATGCCATCGGCATATTGAACAGGCATATCGTAGCCGGCAAATTCGACCATTTTTGCTCCCTGAGAGCGATGAGTTGAGTTAAGAGATGTTGTTTTCATAATTTTAAAATTCTATTCAACCGCTGGAACTGAAGGCTTAGGGGCAACATTTTCAGCTGGTGAAGATTGGTTAATATTTGTTGAATTTTGATTTTTTGTAGCTTCAGTTTCCTTGATTACTTCGTTAAGTTCTTTGCTAATTGAACTTGATTTATTTTTAGTTAATGATGCTAAAACCAAACAATTTATCATGAATAATGTGGCTAAAGTCATGGTAATTTTGCTTAAAATTGACATGGTTGAGCGTCCTGAGATTGCTGAGTTTAAGCCTCCTGACCCACTGCCAAGTCCACTTAAAGAATCGCCATCGGATTTTTGAATGAGAACTAAAATTACCATCAAGACAGCAAGAATAATTTGAAAAACTAATAAAAAAAGTTGTATTCCTTCCATTTTAAGAATTAAATATTGTTTAATGAATTTTGGTGTAAATGTTTTTTAAAAAAAATTTTCTCCAAATAATATTCACAATTTTTTAGGACTCAAGAACTTATTTTAAAATAAAAATGATAGATTTAAAAAGCAAAATTTTGTTAAAAATTCAAAAGAATTTGGCGACAAAGATTGAAAAGATTTTATTTGAAATAGATTATGATTTGAGTAAGGTATTGTTCGTTACCGACCAAATAATTTGGCAAAAAAATCAGCATTTTTTTTCAGAAAATTTTAATAAAAAATTTGCAAATTTTTTGATTTTAAGCAATCCAAAAGCCGAAGAAAATTTTGTCGATAAAATTGTTAAAAATGCACAAAATTGTGATTTAATTTTAGGCTTTGGAAGTGGGACTATCAATGATTTGTGCAAATATAGTTCAAAAAAGTTAAATTTAAATTATGCGATTTTAATTTCAGCACTTTCGATGAATGGATATGCTTCAAAAAATGCTTCAATTACCATAAATAATCATAAAAAAACTTTAGAAGCACAATTGCCCAAGGCGATTTTATGCGATTTGACGATTTTAAAAAATGCTCCGCAACATATGAATCAAGCGGGTTTAGCCGATGTTTTATGTTTTTATTCCTGCAATTTTGATTTGATTTTAAGTAATAAAATTTTTTTACAAGAAATAAATTTTGAGGCTTTAAAAATTCAACAAAAAATTGTTAAAAATTTTGTAAAAAATTATAAGAAATTTTTACTAAATGATGATGATTTTTTGCGCATTTTACTAAAAATGATTTTAGTTTCAGGCTTCGCAATGACGATTGCCAATTCATCGGCTCCAGCCAGCCAATCTGAGCATTTATTGGCACATGTTTTAACCATGAAATATCCGCAAAAAACTCAAAATATTTTGCATGGAAGATTGATTGCCAGCACTACGATTTTTAGTTTAATAAATCAAGAAAAAATTGTTAAAAATTTTCAGGAAAAAACTGCCTTAAAAATGTTAGAAAATTTTTTTGAAAATTTACAAAATGAAGATTTCTTAAAAAAAATTAAACGATATTTTGGTGATGATTTGGCACAAGAATGTCTTCAAGAATATAATTTAAAAAAAGAATATTTACTTAAAAATTCTGCAAAAATTATTGATAATTTTAAAAAAAATAATGCAAAAATTATAAAAATTCTCGATAAGAATTTATTTAAAAATCATTTATTAATTAAAATTTTTAAGCATTTTGCAGTTGAATTTGATTTTAAAAAAATTGGCTTTGAAGACAGTGAAATCAATGAGGCTGGGCTAGTTGCTAAATATATTAGAAATCGCATAACTTCTAGTGATTTTTATTAAAATTTTTTAATATTTTAAAATTATTGTATTTCTACTAAAACTTCGTAAATAGCATTAAAAATTAGTGATAAATCTTTTGATGAGATATTTAGTGGAGGCATAATATAAATCACATTGCCAAATGGACGTAAAAAAACGCCTTTTTCGATAAATTTTTGACGTAATAATTTAATTTCTTCCCAATTAGTATCGATTTCGATAACGCCAATTGCACCAATTGCTCGCACCTCTTTAACTTTTTCAAACTTTTCAAATTTTTTCAAATTTTTTTGTAAATATTTTTCAATTTTGGCAACTTTTTCTTGATAATTTTCATTTTCAAATAAATCAAGCGAAGCGTTGGCGCAAGCACAGGCGAGGGCGTTGCCCATAAAAGTTGGACCATGCATTAAAGCTTTATCTAGCGAATTATCTAAAAATTTTTCAAAAATTTTATTGGAGGTTAATGTTGCGGAAAGTCCTACAACGCCGCCGGTTAAAGCCTTACCGACCGTTAAAATATCGGGATGATATTTGGTGTGCATAAAGGCGAATTTTTTGCCGGTGCGATAAAAACCTGTGGCGCATTCATCGACGATGGTGAGAATTTCATATTTTTTTGAAAGTTCAAAAATTTTCTCCAAAATTTGTGGCGAATGAAACTTCATGCCACCAGCGCATTGAACGATCGGTTCAATAAATATTCCGGCAATTTCTGATTTTTTTTCGGCTAAAAAATTTTCCAAAAATGTAAAATCTTCTAAATTTTTGGGCACATCGAGGCAATAATTTTTGAGTAATAATTCAGAAAACTTTTGATGCATGCCACTTTGTAAATCAGCGAGAGACATTGCCCCCGTAGTGTCGCCGTGATATGAATTTTTAAAAGAAACAAATTTTTTTCCTACAATATTTCCGCAATTAAAATGATATTGCCAAGCCATTTTCATGGCGACTTCGATGGCGGTTGAGCCCGAATCAGAGAAAAAAACCTTATCCATTTCGCAAAATTTTGCCAAGCGATGCGCAAGCTGGTAAGTGGCGTCATTAGCGAATCCAGCCAACATGATATGTGGCAATTTTTTGGCTTGTTTAATCAAATTTTTAATAATATGTGGGTGATTATAACCATGAGAAACCGCCCACCATGACGAAATGCCGTCGATTAAAATTTTACCATTTTTTAAATAAATTTTGGAGCCTTTGGTTTTTTCAACTTCAAGTTGCGGTAAGTGGTTGAGCATTTGAGTGTAGGGCAACCAGATGTGATTAGTTCCTAATTTTATATCATCATTATTCATCTTTTGAAAAAATTCTAAGTTTCGAAGATTTTTTTGATGTTGGACTAAATTTTAAACTTTCTAGCGTCCAATAATTGGTTGGATCGGTTTCTTTTAAAATATTTATAAGATCTAAAACTTCGTCCTTCATTCCAATGTGAAAATAAATTTCAATTAAACGAAAATATGCTTCGTAAATTTGATTGGTGCCTCGATAGCGATTGATAACTTCATTAAGATTTTTAATGGCGCCAACGTAATTTTTGGCACTCATTTGATAGCGCGCAATCGACATTTTTGCTCCCGCCAAATGCTCATCAATAAATATAATTTTTTCTTTGGCATCTGCGGTATATTCGATATCGCCAAATTTGGCAATTAATTCGCGAAAAGCCAAAGAAGCTTCTCTGGTATAATCTTGCGCTCTTTCAATTGATGGGATTTTATTGTAATAACTTAAGCCCTTCATGTAAAGGGCGTAAGGAACATATTCACTGGTGGGATGTAATTTAACGAAATCGTCGGCAAGTTGTAATGTTTTTTCAAATTCATTGAGCCTGTAGTTGGCGTAAATCGCCATAATTTGCCCTTTTATCGACCATTTGGTAAAAGGAAATTCATCATCAATTTTTTCAAAAGCTTCGGAAGCTGAAGTGTAATCTTTGTCTTGAAGCATTTCAAAGGCCTTGACATAAAGATGTTCGGCGGTGATTTTTTCTTCTTTACTTTTGCAGGAAAAAAGTTGAAAAATTAACAGAAAAATAAAGATTTTTTGGAAAAATAATTTTATCATGATTTTCTAATGTCGATGCTAAGTTGATGAGCACTCAATCCTTCACACTTGGCAAGAGCAGATGATGCTTCACTTAAATTATCAAAAGAATTTTTGGTGCAAGAAATTAAAGAAATTCTTTTTAAAAAATCATAAACCGATAATCCGCTGGCAAATCTTGAGCTGGCGGATGTCGGCAAGGTATGGCTTGGACCGGCAACGTAATCGCCAATTGCTTCGGGACTATAATTTCCAAGAAAAATTGCACCGGCATTATTGATTTTTTTCATAATTTTTGCCGAATTTTTGGTGCAAATTTCCAAATGTTCGGGAGCGATTATATTGCTGATAAAATGGGCGTCTTCGATGTTTTTTATCACAAAAATTGCCGAATTTTTTAAAGATTTTTCAATGATTTTTTTTCGCGATAACTGTTTTAAATGTTCATTAATTTGAAAAATAATTTTATTGGCAAAAATTTCATCATCACAAATAATAAAAGCTTTTGAATCTTCGCCATGTTCAAGTTGCGATAGGGCGTCGATGGCAATCCAGCTAGGATTGGCGGTCTTGTCGGCGATAATTGTTATATCAGTTGGACCGGCAATCATATCGATGCCAACATTGCCATAAAGTATTTTTTTGGCGTTGGCAACGAAAGCATTTCCCGGTCCAACAATTTTATCAACGGCTTCAATTGATTCAGTGCCAAAACACATTCCCGCAATTGCTTGAGCGCCACCGATTTTGTAAATTAAATTTATACCGCAAAGCTTTGAAGCGTAAAGCACCGCGGGATTAACTTCACCATTATTTGAAGGCACAAAAAGGCGAATATCTTGGACACCAGAGATTTGAGCGGGAATTACCGACATCAAAACCGAACTTGGATAAGACGCGGTTCCACCCGGAACATAAACTCCAATTTTTTCAATCGGTTTCCAAATGTTTCCAAGGGTTGTGCCCGTTGAATCTTTAAATGAAAAATCTTTTGGAAGTTGTTTTTGGTGATAAATTTCAATTCTTTTTTTGGCAAATTTTAAAGCGTCCTTAACTGCTTTATCAACTTTTTTTTCTGAGTCTAAAATTTCTTTTTTGGAAATAATTAAATCAGCAATTTTGCTGGCGTTAGTTTTATCAAATTTATTGGTTAATTCAATTATAGCTATATCTCCGCGGGATTTAACATCTTCAATAATTTCTACAACAATTTCTGTGGTTTTAATATCATTTTTTTGTGAATTTTTTATAAAATCTAGCCACAAAAAATTATTATTTTTTAAATTAGCGGAAAGTTTTTCGGTGATGATAAATTTTTTCATATTTTATTGTGAAATTAAAATCTTATAACCATCTTTTATTTTCAATTTATCGGCGACGCCACCATTAATCTCAAGGACTCCAATCGAATTTTCAGCAGAAGATATGGTGTCGAGAGAAAAAGGTTTAGTATTTTTTTCGATATGATTAATTTTCAAATCTGGACTAATAAAAATCATGTCGAGCGAAATTTTAGTGTCTTTCATCCACATGAAAATTTCTTGCGGAGATTCTTTCAAAAAAAGCATGCCTAAATTTTCTGGAAGAAAATCAAGATTCATCAAGCCATAACTCCTTTTTTCATCATTATCGGCAATTGCCACCATAAATTCAGCAATATTTTGGTTATAATTATTAACGATAATAATTTTTTGATTGTAGTTTTTGAAATTTGTATTAAATTCAGCAGGGTCGAGTTTGATAATTTTTTTAGTTTTTTTCGCTAAAGATGAATCACAAAAAATCATAATTAATGTAATCGCAAGTAGCAAAATAATGTTTTTATTTTTGGAAAAATTATACATTTTTTTAATATCAATTTTAATGATTTCTTTGTTTGTTCAATTTGACGCTAATGCTCAAAAAAAAACACAAAAGGTTAAAAATACCCAAACCAGAATAAGATCTGATATCATTGATATCAAGCAAAAATCTCAAAAAATTGATTTTATTGGCAATGTCGTTGTTGAAAGGGATGACGTCTCTCTTCTTTCGAATAAAATGGAGGTTTTTTATATTGATAAAGCAAGCGATGAAACTATAAAAAACAACAATTCCAACATCAAAGAAATTAAAGCTTTTGGTAATGTCAAAATGTTCAATGATGAGTTTGTAGCGAGCTCTGATTTGGCTAATTTTTATCCCGATAAAAATATTTTTATTCTCGAAAAAAATGTTATCGTCAATAACGGTACTTCAATTTTAACTGGCGATAAATTTAGTTATGATTTAAAAACTAAAAAAGGTAATTTTATTGGTCAAAAAATTTCCAATAATTCTGAAAAAAATAATAATAAAAACGGCGACGATCGAGTAACGGTAATAATCGGCGACGATTTAAAAGAGCAAAATAAATATTTTAAAAAGAATGATAAATAAAATTTTATTGGCAAAAAATATCTCCAAATCATATGGCGATAAGTTGGTGATTCGTGATATTTCGATTGAAATTAAACAAGGCGAAGTCGTTGGCTTGCTTGGTCCAAATGGTGCTGGAAAAACTACAACTTTTTATATGATTGTTGGTTTGGTGAAGGCGGATAAAGGTAATATTTTTATAAATGAGGCTGATATTACAAATTTAGCGATCCATCAAAGGGCAAGGCTTGGAATCGGTTATTTACCGCAAGAAGCTTCGATTTTTCGAGGCATGAATGTTGAAGAAAACATTATGGCGGTACTTGAAATTGTTGAGCCAAATAAAAATAAACGAAAAGAAAAATTAGAGGAATTGTTGGAAGAATTTTCAATTACTCACATTCGCAAATCCCATGCGTTGGCACTTTCGGGGGGCGAAAGAAGACGTACTGAAATTGCTCGTGCTTTGGCAACTGATCCATCTTTTATTCTTCTCGATGAGCCTTTTGCCGGCGTTGATCCAATTGCGGTTAATGATATTCGAGCGATGGTTTCGCATCTTAAAGATCGTGGCATTGGAGTTTTAATTACCGATCATAATGTTCGCGAAACCTTATCAATTGTTGATAGAGCCTATATAGTTTATGATGGCAAAATTTTATTTGCTGGTAATCGCCAAGAAATCATTGATAATGAAGACGTCCGCACGGTTTATCTTGGTGAAAATTTTTCTTTTTAACGCAAAAAATTCATGAAAAAAATTTTTAAAAAAAACTTATTAAAAAGTTTTTTTCAATCACAAATGGCGGTTGGTTTTACGCTTATTTTCGCCACTTTTTGTGCTTTAATTATTTCTAATTCTAAAAATTTTATAATTTATCAAGATTTTTTTAATCAAAATATTGATTTGAATTTAGAATTTTTAGGAGTTTACAAAGCCTTGACTTTACGTGATTGGATCAATGATTTCTTAATGGCAATTTTCTTTTTTTTAATTGGACTCGAATTAAAATCAGAAATTTTAATCGGCGAACTTTCTTCGAAGAAAAAAATGGCTTTACCCTTGATTTGTGCGGTTGGAGGAGTGGTGGTTCCGATGTTATTTTTTGCATATTTTAATCAAAATATTTCCGAAAATATGCGTGGTTTGGCGATTCCGTGTGCCACCGACATCGCTTTTGCTTATGGTTTTATAACGCTTTTTGGTAAAACTTTTTCCGATTCTTTGAAAATTTTTATCGTGGCGCTCGCGGTGATTGATGATTTGATTGCCATTTTAATCATCGCCATTTTTTATTCACAAAATATTGAAATTTTTTATTTGGGCTACGCTTGCTTGGCAATTGTCGGTTTGATAATTTTAAATTCACGCAATTCTTCCAAAATTTTTCTATATATTTTATTTGGATTGATGTTGTGGTTGATGATATTGAAATCAGGTCTCCACGCCACTTTAGCGGGAGTGATTTTGGCTTTGTTTATTCCGTTAAAAATTGGCAAAAATAATTTTTTAGAAAAAATCGCTCACAAAATTTCGCCGATGGTCAATTTTTTTATTTTGCCAATTTTTGCTTTCGCCAATTCCGGTGTTCGCATTGAAGGTTTTTCGCTAGAAAAAATTTCGTCGCCAATTATTGTTGGTGTTGCATTTGGATTATTTTTTGGCAAGCAAATTGGCGTTATGTTGAGTGCTTATTTATCACTAAAATTAGGCTTTGCCAAATTGCCAAGAGGCACTAATTGGATTGAATTTTACGGTGCTAGTTTATTCACGGGGATTGGATTTACCATGAGTCTTTTCATCGCTTCATTGGCGTTTTCGAGTGATTTAAAAAATTTCGACGACGCCAAAATTGGAGTTCTCGCCGGCTCAATTTTCTCGGTAATCGCGGGTGGCTTGGTCGCTTGGTTTGTAAGGTTTTATAATTTAAAAAAATAAAAATTTATTATTTACATATAAAATTTTATTATTAGTTTTTTAAATTAAGTTTAGATAATAACTTTAAAAAACAATAATTTTTTATGAAAGATCATTCACATCTAACACAAACAAGTTTGAATTTTGACGAAATCGTTAGTGCAAATCGGCAGGATTATCATTCAATATATAGTTTGAAAGATTCTAGTGGAGCCATAAATATAGATGCTGCAAAGTCTTTGAAGTTTAGTAATGATAGAAATGTTTTTCATTTAGGAAAAAATTGGAATACCGGTTCTGTTATCGATATTCTTCTAGAAAATAAAGATCATGAAGAAGAAATTATTAACAAGCTTCGTGAAAAGGATTCTCGCGGTTTTAATCCTCTTCATTTAGCGATTATGCGAGATGATCACATAATTTTATCGGATTTTTTAAAAAAAGATCCAACCCTTGTTGTTGAAAAAGACAGCCATGGA
>CAXNDB010000016.1:0-9034 GCA_964201025.1 Rickettsiales bacterium UBA1997
AATTTCATCGATAAAAACGATACAAGGTGCCGATTTCTTTGCTTGCTCAAACATATCGCGAACCCTACTGGCACCAACTCCGACAAACATCTCAACGAAATCGGATCCAGAAATTGAAAAAAATGGCACCCCCGCCTCGCCAGCAATAGCACGGGCTAAAAGCGTTTTACCAGTTCCCGGAGAACCAATCAATAAACAACCGCGTGGAATTTTAGCACCAACATCGGTATATTTTTTGGGATTTTTTAGAAAATCAACTATTTCAGTGAGTTCTTGTTTAGCCTCGTCAATGCCCGCCACATCAGCAAAAGTTGCTTTATTTTTATTTTCTTGAAGAAGTTTAGCACGCGATTTGCCAAAACCAAAAGCACCACCCGCACCCTTGCCCGCAGCCCCTTTAGCAAAATATAACCACAAACCAATCATAATTAAAAATGGCAACCAACCTAAAAATCCGGCAACAATTTTTTCAGATTTACTCACCAATGGCAAAGAATTTATGGCAACATTTTTTTCTTGAAGTTTATCGACGAGATTTGGATATTGTGGAAGATGAGTATAAAAACGATTGCCGTCTTTTAAAATTCCCTCTAAATCATTGCCTTTTATATCAACTTGAACAACTTCGCCATCATTAACTTTTTTCATAAAATCACTAAAAGCAACCTTATTGCCGTTGAGCCCATCGGCACCAACAATAAAATTAGAAAAAGCGATCATGACCAAAAAAATCACTACCCAACTTAAGAAACTTTTGCCCATAATTTAATTGAAAAAAATTTAGTTATAATTCAAGAAATAATTTTAACTCTTTTGCAAAAAAACTTCAAGAGACAAATTAACGCTCTAATTTTATAGAATATTTTTTTGCCAAATAATTTTCGATATCAAGCTTATGTTCGTTTTTTAATTTTCCATAAACCATGATGAATTCAGATAAATCAAAATCGGAATTAACATTTTGATCGGGATCGGTCCCGCCACGCCCAATTTTAATTGGAGAAAAGTTAATTTCTCCAAGATTTTCAGGTGTCGACGCCACCAATTTACCATTTTGATATAAGCCAATTGATTGATTAAAAATTCTTTCAAAAGTTAAAATATAAGATACATCTTTTTTGATTTGAAAAGAAGTGTTGGCAGTTGATTTTGCTAGTGCTTTATCATTATTTTGAATAAATAAATTTGGAAAACCCAAAATACTTACTCTTGCGGAAATTAGCGGTTTACATTCATTTACAGCCAGCGAATCATCATAAGTTACCACCCCCGAACTCTTTAAACAAATTCTATCAAAAATAACCGCATTATTTTCAAAATTTTTAAATCTTAGCACTGTAAAAATGGTAATATCTTCTTTAGAAAATTTAAAACTCGGATCAACAACTAAAAATTTTGCTGAAGAATTAGTATTTTTAAAATTAAGAGTTGGCAAGCCTCCAATTCCCTTTGCAACGTAGATTGGACCGCTACGATCAAAAATATTACTTGGATCATAGTTAAATTTTTCTTTATTGGAATTTTGTGCACCATAAGCATTAATTTTAGTAATTTGTTGTGCATTATGATCAATCCAAACCGAAATTGCTTTACCATCGTAAGCTTCGCTATTTTCTAGACTGTTTTCAGAAGCAGTTTCAAACCAAAAACCTAAATTTCGAATACGCGAAATAATTGAATTTTGCATTAAAGTGCGAACGCTTGATAATTTAGTTTCATTGTAAATATTAAAACCTTGGTAAGCACCGGCAAATAAAATCCCAATTATCAAAATTAGCAACGACATCTCAATCATCGAGTAAGCTTTATGAAAAATTTTTTTCTTTAATTTTTTCATTATTTTTAAAATTTATACAAGTAATTTAAAGTAGCTCCAAAAATGCCAGCACTATGACCCTCTTCTTGGATAACAGCCCTACTTACATCAAGCGTTAAGTCATCGGTGAATTTATAGCCAATTGAAAATTGTAATTGACGATCATTTGAAGATTTTGGTAAATTATTTGGAGTATTCGGACGCTTAATATCTCTTAACATCAAAGAAGAGCTAGCTGTCCAACTTGCATATTTTCCAATCGCCGCAATCGTTAAAAAATTTGCAACTCGACCTCTTTCTCCCGAAAAATTTTCAGCCCTTACCAATTCAACAAAAGGAATTAAAGAGGTTTCTCTGCCGATTTTATAAAGATATTCCGAGCCCGCCACTAATCCGGTTTCACGTTTACGCCCTTCTCTATCAACGCCCAAACTTCTAAATCCAAAATTATAAAATAAATTATCGATTGTTAAAAAATCTTCACCTTCCATCAAAACCGAATAAGATGAAAAACTTCCTGTATTTCCGGCAAGACCGTTATTTGTATTTTCTCTTCCGCGATCATTAATGGCACTTCGACTTAAATCGGTTGAGTCACTAAAAAAACTACTAAAAGAAATTTGACTACCCTCAAGAAGTGCGGTAACATTGGCTCCAAGCTTCTCTCTTAAATTATAATCTTCGGCAAATTGCGAAGCAAAAACACCGATTCTTTTTGATTTTCTGTGTGCGGTTCCAAATGATGGATCGAATTTTCCGATTGAAAATTTCATATCTTCATTTTCATAATATAATTTTAACTCTTCGATTAACAATCCGTTTTCAGATAATTTAAACCCGCGATCGTCGCTCAGAAAAGTGCGATATCTTTCTGGATTATCTTTGTCTCGCGTTGTTAATACAGAATTTGGTTGAATTCGCCATTGAGTTTTTACCGCCCAATTTTCATCAAAATGCAATCCAAAATTTGGCTCAATATAAACAAATCCGTTGGAACTTTTAGCGTTATTTTTTGATGAGCTAATTATATGATCGCCTTGAAATTGATATAAAACGCTTCCTGATAATTTGGGTCCAGTATAACCTGTAGTAGCCTTTTCATCTTGCGAAAAAGCCGGTTTAGTTGATAAAAAAATCAACAAAATTGTTAAAAATTTATAATTTATTTTCATTGTGAGTTTGGTTTTTTTGGAGAATTATAGTCACCGCGGTGCCGAAATTTTCTTTACTTTCAATTATTATTTTGCCGGCTAATAAATCAATAAAATGTTTAGTTAAATAAATTCCGATACCTGTTCCCGCCACTGAAATAGAGTTTCCAGCGCGAAAAAATTTTTTACCAATATTTTCTAAATCTTTGGTGGGAATACCAATGCCAGTATCAATAACACGAATTGCGATGCAATCTTCAAGAACTTTACCAATAACTTTGACATGAGAATTATTGCGAGAATATTTTATGGCATTCGAAATAACATTGCTAATAGCGTGATCTAGAAGCTTTGTATCAGAATTATATTCGCTTGGTAAATCGGTAATTTTAGCATGAATTTTAATATTTTTTTGCTGGGCTAAATTTGTATTTTTATCGATAATATCGTCAATCAATTTAAACAAATCCATTTTTTGCAAATCAACTTTAATTTTACCGTCGCTATTCTCCATTTTTGCCAGATGTAACGTACTATTTATCAAGCCATTCATTCTTTGAATTCCCGATTTAACTTTATCCAAATAACCAAAAACACTTTCCTCGGTAAAGTTGGCATTTTTTAATTTACGGGAAATTAATTCGCGATTGCCATCAATAATTTGCAATGGCGTTTTAAATTCATGAGAAACCAATGCCACAAATTCATTTTGCATTTTACGCATTTCTTGCTCTTGCTTTAGCGAATCTTTAAGCTGAAGGGTTTTCTCCATTAAAGAATGATTGGCAATCATTACTTTTTGAATGGAATTTGAACGATCAAGTGCAATTGAAAATTGCTCGGAGACGATTTCTATCAAATCAATTTCATCTTCAATCCACGCATTTTTTTGCGATTGATGCAAATAAATTCCACCATTCACAATGCCGTTAAAAGTAGTTGTTATAGCGATTTGCGAAGCAATTGAATAATCTAAAGCAACATCATTAATTTTGTTAAAATTTCTATCGTTAAAAATATCTTGCGCTAAAGAAATGGATGATTTTTTATTCTTTGTTCCAAATTTAGCATAAAAATCATTTTGAAAATTGATATATTTTTGTAAATCTAGTAAACTTTTTTCTGAATAATCCTCTGTTATCATTTTTTTAGAATAGCTCGAGCAATACTCTACAACAAAGGTTGTGTTGCCATCTTTAAAATCGTGAATTAAGCATCTATCGCATTTTAAATGTTCACATAAAATTTTTGCAATAGTGCGCGCCAGATTATCAATTCGAACATCAGAAATAATTAAATTCGCTATTTCTCTAAGCGTTCTTTCGTTGCGCAAAGTTCTTTCTAAGCTTCTAAGCAAAACAATATTTGAGCGAGTTTTTAACTTATTCGATTCTTCGTTTTTTTTATCATTTTCAATTTTAATAAAACTGAATATTCCATAATTGCGAGTCCATTTTTCATTTTTAACAATGTGCGGGGAGTAGCTAATATGCAACTTAAAATTGCTATATTTTATGTTGTCCACCGAAGTAGTTAATAAAATTGAACATTGTTGTTGATCGCGAACTGCTTTAATCAAGCGTGCATATTCAGCCTGATCTTCGGAATAATTATCTAAATCAATATCAGAAAATAAAAAATCATAATTTTGCCCAATCACCGCATTTTCATCAGCATCAAACATTAAATAAAATAATTTATTGGCGTAAACTATAGATAAAAAATTAGGAATTTTTTTGTTATCTCGACAAATCATTGTGGCTTCTAGATGCCCATCTACAATTGCATGAAGCTCTCTTGAGTCATCATAATCTTCTTCGAAAGAATCTTCAATTTTTTGATCTATTAATTGTTGATTCATGGTGATTAAAAATTAATTAGCTTTAAAAAATCATCAAATAATAAATAAAAAACTCGATGAAAATAAGTCTAAAAATTTGACTTAATTGCGAATAAAACTCAACAAAAATATTCAAAAATTATTTCTTGGTTTTTTTGCCAAAAGTTTTTTTGCCAAAAGTTCTTTTGCCTGGAGCCTTCGGATTCAAAGCCCTTTTTTCAATCGCTTGAGCAATTAAATCAACCGCTCGATTGAGTCCAATTTCCAAAATATCATCTTCTTTTTTAACTGAAGTAAATTTTTTGTCATGCAATAAATACGGTCCGAATGGTCCAATATTGGCAACAATTTTTTGTCCCGATTCTGGATGAATTCCGACGTCACGAGGCAAAGTTAATAAGCCTAGAGCGACATGAATATCAATCAGTGTCGGATCAATATTTTTTGGAATCGAAATTCTTTTAGGTTTTTTAACGGCTTTTTTGGCAGTTTTTTTAGTTGATTTTTTTGGAGCTTTTTTGGCAGTTTTTTTAGTTGATTTTTCTTCACCTTCTTCGTCTTTTTTATCCAAAGTTTTATCTTCGATTTCACTTCCTTCAAGTTCTAAATACGGACCATAAGGGCCAATTTTAACCAAAATTTCATATCCAGTTTTTGGATCTTTGCCTAAATTTCTTGGCTCAAATTGTGGCTTCAATTCTCCATTTTCTCCAACCGCTGACTCTTCGCCAAAAATTTGCATGGTATGTTTGCATTCTGGATAATTTGAGCAACCAATGAAGGAGCCAAATTTGCCAAGCCTCAAGCCCAGCTGTCCAGTTTTACAAGTTGGACAAGTATTTTTTAATTTTCCACTTTCATCGCGACCAAAAATATGTTCACCAAATTTTTGATTTAAAACTTCTAAAACTTCAGGAAACGGCTTTTCCATTACTTCGCCGATATTGCCATTAAAATCATTCCAGAATTTTTTCAAGAAAACTTTCCAATCCATTTCACCATTTGAAATAATATCAAGCTCATCTTCTAAACTTGCGGTGTAGCCAAATTCAACATATTTGGCAAAAAATTCTTTTAAAAAAGTAACAACAATTCTGCCACGCTCTTCGGGGAAAAAACGTTTTTTATCAAGCTTTACGTAACCACGATCTTGCAAAACTGAAATTATGTTAGCGTAAGTTGAAGGGCGTCCAATTCCTAGTTCTTCCATTTTTTTAACCAAACTGGCTTCGGAATAACGTGGTGGCGGTTCGGTAAAATGTTGAATGGGGTCAACATCGATTAAATTTAGCGGATCTTTTTCCTTTAATTCTGGCAAATGAATTTTAGTTTCATCTTCACTTTCAGAATTTTCATCTAAATCTTCGCGATAAACTTTGTAAAATCCATCAAATTTAATTGTTGATCCAACCGCTCTAGCCTTAGCATAACTTGACTCGGTTATGATTTCAACCACCACTTGATCAAAAATCGCGTCGCTCATTTGCGATGCCACCATTCTCTTCCATATTAAACTATAAAGCGCAAATTGATCATTATCCAAAGAATGTCTTATTTTTTCGGGCTCTAAACTAAAATCTGCTGGGCGAATTGCTTCGTGAGCTTCTTGAGCGTTCTTTACTTTGCTTTTAAAAATATTAGGATTTTCTGGCAAATATTTATCGCCATATAAATTTTTGATAGCGTTTCTTACTAAAATTATAGCTTCGGGTGCAACATCAATCGAGTCAGTTCTCATATAAGTAATTAAACCTTGCGAGTTTCCATTTACCTCAATTCCTTCGTAAAGTTTTTGAGCAATCATCATGGTTTTACTTACTGAAAAACCAAGTTTTCTTGCCGATTCTTGTTGCAATGATGAAGTTGTAAATGGCGGATAAGAGCGACGCTTGGCTTGTTTTTTAATAATCGACGCAACGCGATATTTTTTTTGATCGAGAATTTGCTTTATTTCATTAGCATTTTCTTCTTTTGTAATTGAAAATTTCTCAAGTTTTTTACCTTCAATTTCAAAAATAGTGGCTTGAAATTTTTGGTTATCTTGATTTTGTAAGTTTATTTTAATATCCCAATATTCTTCGCTTCTAAATTTTTCAATTTCTTCTTCGCGATCACAAATTAGTCGTAACGCAACTGACTGAACTCTTCCCGCCGAACGACTTCCTGGAAGTTTACGCCATAAAACTGGTGATAAAGTAAATCCTACCAAATAATCCAAAGCACGTCGCGCTTGTTGTGCGTCAACCAAATCCATATCGATTTCACGCGGTTTTTTTATCGCTTCTAAAACTGAATTTTTGGTGATGGCGTTGAAAACAACTCTCTCAACTTTAGTGGTAGATTTTATAGCTTTTTTACTTTTTAAAACTTCGAGAATATGCCACGCGATTGACTCTCCTTCGCGATCGGGATCCGGTGCTAAAATAATTTTTTGACAATCTTTGGCCTTATCAATAATGTCCTTGACATGCTTGGTTGATTTTGCCGAAATTTGATAATTCATCGCAAAATCATTATTTGGCTCAACCGAACCATCTTTACTTGGCAAATCACGAATATGACCAAATGAAGCCAAGACGTGATAGTCTTTTCCTAAATATTTGCCAATAGTTTTGGCTTTAGCTGGCGACTCAACAATTAAAAGATTTTTCATTTAAAAAAATTAAACATTACGTCTTACGATTCGACCCTTAGTGAGATCATATGTAGTCATTTCGACTTCAACTTTATCACCTTTTAAAATACGAATTTTATTTTTACGAATTTTGCCCGAAGCGTGTGCGATTATTACGTGATTATTTTCCAACTCAACTTTAAAAATTGTGTTCGGCAACACTTCCATCACAACTCCATTCATTGTTAACAAATCTTCTTTAGGCATGATTTTATTAAAAAAATAATTATTTTTGATTAAAAATTCGGGTTTTGTAAAAAACTCTTTTTCAGTCTTAACATTAAAAATATTGAATTGCAAGTTTTTAAATAAAAATATTACGATTTAACCCCGAGCAAATGACAAATTGCCAATGTTAAATCACTGCGATTTAAAGTATAAAAATGAAAATCATCCACGCCCCAATTATGCAAAATTCTACATAATTCGGTAGCAACAATTCCCGCTACTAATTGACGCGTTTCTTGATTTTCGTCCAAGCCCTCAAACACATTTTCCATCCATTTTGGAATTTTGGCACCGCACATTTTAGCAAAATGCTTTGCCTGCTTAACATTAGTAACGGGAAGGATTCCCGGCACAATCGGTACATAAATTTTATTTTTGTGACATAGATCGACGAAGCGAAAATACACTTCGGAATCAAAAAAGAATTGAGTAATAATTCGATTGGCTCCAGCATCAACTTTACGCTTTAAATTATCAATATCTTGTTGCATTGATTTTGCATCGGGATGCATTTCTGGGTAACCCGCCACCGAAATTTCAAAATTAATATTTTCTTGAGATAATTTTTTAATTCCTTCAACTAATTCATTGGCATATTTATAACCATTTGGATGAAGTTGATAATTCGAGCTCGAAGCTGGCATATCGCCTCTCAAAGCCACAATATGTCTTACGCCGATTTGCCAATAAGTACGTAAAATTTTATCAATTTCTTCTTTGGAAGCGCCTACGCAAGTAAGGTGCGAAGCTGGCTTCAACTCAGTTTCATTTATTATTCTTTCAATGGTGTGATGAGTTCTTTCGCGAGTTGAACCACCTGCTCCGTAAGTCACCGAAACAAAATTTGGTTTTAAATATTTTAAACGCGAAATTGCCTCCCATAATTTCATTTCCATCTCATCATTTTTTGGAGGAAAAAACTCGAAAGAAATATTTAATTCTCGCTGATTTAAAACAACTTCTTCAAGATTATTGGCGAATGATTTCATAATTTTTTATAAAAAATTTTTAACTTTTATAAAATAATTTACATTTTTTTAGATTAGTCAATTGACATTTACCAAATTACAAAATAAAATTCATGACTCATTTTTTAAAAATGGGTCTGTAGCTCAGTTGGTTAGAGTGCGCGCCTGATAAGTGCGAGGTCGGTGGTTCAAGTCCACCCAGACCCACCATTTTTAATAAAATCATTTTATATCAAATCAAAAAACATTTCAGACTTGAATTCATCTACAGAATCAAGCTTAGAAATATTTTTCAATTTCAAAATCATAAATTTTAATTACCAAATTGCTCGCGAATTATGCGCTCTTCCAGCGAAT
>CAXNDB010000017.1:0-8685 GCA_964201025.1 Rickettsiales bacterium UBA1997
AGCAAGGTGATGGCTTGGTGATCGAAGTAAAAGGTCGCGATTTATCTAACGGAATTCCGAAAGAAATGATTCTAACCGAGCGTCAAATCGCTGAAAGTTTGATGGAGCCAGTTGAACAAATTGTTGACGCTATCAAAGTTGCGCTTGAGTGCACTCCTCCCGAACTTTCTTCCGATATAGTTGAAAGAGGCATTGTTTTATCTGGTGGCGGAGCATTGTTAAAAAATCTTGATCATGTAATTAGACAAGCTACAGGATTGCCAGTTTTTGTTGCCGAAGATCCTTTACTTTGCGTTGTTAATGGTTGCGGAAAAGTTTTAGAAAACACTAAAATGTTTAGAGCGACATTATTTAGACAAGACTAATTTTTTATTTAAATGAGCTATCTAAATCACAGCCCTAGATCCAATCTAATAATTCAGCATAGCTTCAATTTAGTTTTTCGCAAAATTGAAACTATTTTCTTCATCATTTTGTCGGTAATTTTTTTAATAACTTCAAAAATTAATCGTGATTTTAGTAGTAAAGTTAGTAATATTTTTATAACTATTTCAACTCCAATTATTAAAATTATATCGTTTCCTGTCAACGGTTCAATTGATTTAATCGTTAATTTTGGTGAATTGGCAACGGCAAAAAAAGAAAACATTAAACTCAGAGAAGAATTATTTAAACTACAAAATTATTATCTTACTTCACTTGCCATTCATCAAGAAAATAAAGAATTACGAAGTGCTTTAAATTTTGTTAAATCAAAAACTGAAAATTATAAAGTTGCTCGAATAATTGGTATGTCACATCAAGCTTTTGATCAAAAATTATTAATTGATTCCGGCAAAAGTCGCGACATAAAAGAAGGGCAAATTATTGCGGGCAATCGGGGCGTAATTGGTCGCGTTTCTGAAGTTTTTGAAGATAAATCACGCATACTTTTACTTACAGATTCAAGTTCTCGCATTCCAATAATCGCCTCTCGTGCTAGAAACAGAGGTATTTTAGCTGGCAATAATAGCGGATTAATGGAAATTTTATATCTTCCTAAAAATCATCAAATTGCTGTCGGCGATAAAATATTTACCTCAAGCGACGGTGATACGGTGCCACCCGGACTTCTTATCGGCGTTGTCAAAAAAATTGACAAAAACTCAGTTTATGTTTCGGGAATTGAAGATATAAACAGCTTAAATATTGTCACCATTATCGATTATTAAAATACTAATCAAATTCCAAAAATTTTCTAATAAATCACTCATTATTAAAGCAAATTTCAATAAAATATTTTACTATAATAGTACTTCTTACAATTTATAATTTTATAAAAATAAATTTTATTATTTATTTGACATGATGTTCCAGTGTTTTAGAATTTAATTAATAGCAAATATTTTAAGTTAAAGAAAAATGATTAATTATAAAAAATCTACAAATCTTAAAGATTTCTCAAAAACTCCCCTTGTTCCTTGTTGTTGTAAATAATAACAACCTGCATTTTTTGCACCTTTTTTGCTACAAATCATAAATTCGTAGCCACTTTTCTTCTCAAGAATTAAATTTATGAATAAACATTTCATCGTTTTAATGATTGTGATTATGTCACAATTTAAAAATATTAATCGCCTCACTTTATTTAAAAAAGAAATCGCAAACTTAAATAATTCTGATTTTATAAAAAATTCAAAAAATTACAAAAGAACATTTTCAGCAAAAGTTTTTAACGCTATTTCAAAAATTGTTGCGGGGAAAAATAAGAAATTAATTTTTACTCAAAAATTTAATTTTCACAAAAATTATTTTGTGAAAATTAAATATATTTTCCCTAAAAAAAATCTATTTACTTTTGATTTTAATGGCATCAATTTATTATTGTTTGGTTGTTGTATTTAAACTCGTGAGACCTTTATTTTAAAGATTCTTTTCAATTTCCTATATTTAATAAATTCAAATCATAAATTAAAATTTACTAGCTAAAAATTCCTTTTTTCTCTTTTTTTAAAATAAATATAGTTAATTGATTTTTAAAAAAAGATTTTACTTTTAATATAAACTAATTTTATATATTTATATTTTTAAAAGTTTTATTTATTAGAATTGGTTAAATGATTTCTTTTTAAGATAAAATGAAAAATTAATTATAAATAAATTTAGCATTTGAATGAGAGATATCCAAAAAGAAACTCTGTTTATCCATAACATCATGGATAATAATGTTTTTTTAGATAAACTTTCTGGAAAATCTAATTTAAATATTGTTGCCACCTTGCTTTTTCCAAGCGATCCCCATAACAAAATTTTACCCGCCTCTTATTCAATATTGCGTGGAGGATTTCCTTACCCAGGTTTGGCAGTTTCTTTTAATGACAATTCGCTTTTTTACGGAGGATTTACCAGAAACGTTCAATCATCAGATTTTTTTAAAGTTGACAAGACTGAAACAAATTTACCAGAAAAATTATATAACAGCATCTTGGAAAGAAAAAA
Source organism: Rickettsiales bacterium UBA1997 (assembly GCA_964201025.1). Classification (GTDB taxonomy): domain Bacteria; phylum Pseudomonadota; class Alphaproteobacteria; order Rickettsiales; family UBA1997; genus CAILUF01. Next base: position 2,479 of record CAXNDB010000017.1, read on the forward strand.
AACTCCTAAAGCCGATTGGCCCATGTTTTGGCCAAAATTTTCATTTCTTTCATTTAAGGAAAAAATATCCGATTTATCTTATACATCAAGATCAAGAAAAACACATTCAGATACTAGATATAAAATTGGCGGTATAGAAGCTCAAATTCCATCCACGAAATTAACATATTCTAGCGATCCCCACCATTATCAACTTCATAACGAGGCTCATTTAAAGCCATCGATTGCAGATGTTAAATCTGTTATAATCGAAAAAGGGAAATTTGATACCGATGTAAAATTAATTGTGTCGGCCTTGGAATTGCATAGAAAAATAACAGATGAAAGACATAAAATTATAACTGGAGAGGATGCAGAAAGTAGAAAAAAATTAGAATATTGTGTCGATATAAAAATATTAAAACACAAAGTTACTTTTCAAAAAATTGCTTTGCTTAAATATAGATTAAAATTAAACGAATTTCGCACAAAATTCGATGATAATTTAGGAATGGCATCTTCCTTTGCTAGCAAAAATAGAAAATTAATTGAGGCTACAGAAGGAAAAACGCATCCTCCCCAACTTATTTACGATGAAGCTAATATAAAATCTTGGAAAGATGCCCAAAAAACAAAGCTAGAAAGGGAAATAAGCAACATAATTGATGAAGAAAAATTTATTAAATCTGGAATTGATGACTTTTTTTTAGCTTTAACTAATGCAAATAATGCAAATTTAGAAGAAGTTTATAATAGCTTGAAATTAAAAATAGAATCAAAGATTAATCCCCTTAATTATCCAAAGGAAAGACGAGAGATTATTAAAAGAACCGTAATTAATGACTTAAAAAAAAATGTTCCTATCAAAATATATGATGAGAAAGGTCAGAATTTAATTAGAGACGCTGATATTGTAAAATTAATTTTAGATAATTCTGAAAAATTAAAAGAACATTTTAAAAGTATTATTTCAGAATTAGCCCAAAACAGAGATCTTTCTATGTTTATAAATATTGGCGTATCTCTTGCAATACATAGCAAAGAAAAAAGGGATACTTTTATTCATTGTCTTAATGAACTAGAAGGGGGGCGTAAAATGACAATTTTAGAATTTGCTATGCGCTCTGAAAAACATGCTTTTATCGATAATTATCTTGTTACCAAAACAGAAACATTTGATTGTCTATCAAATCATGCCGTAAATAATAAAGATACCAACTTAATTAAAACTTATTTGAAACATCCTAAATTTCAATCTGATATTCAAGCAAGAGATGGCTCAACGATGCTACATTTATTTGCCGAAATAAGCGATTTAGAATCGGTAAAAAAACTATTAGAAAGAGGAGTTAATTATAATTTAAAGAATCGAGATGGTTTAACTCCCCTTGATATTGCTGCAAAAAATTGCGATATTGCGATAATGGCAGAAATTTTAAAATATGATAAAGCCCCCGAATCGGTTCAAAAATATGATGCAACCAATTTTTTAATTGCCGTTAGCCAAGGCGATTTAGAATCGGCAAAACAACTATTAAAAATAGGAGTTGATTATAATTTAAAGAATCGAGATGGTTTAACTCCCCTTGATATTGCTGCAAAAAATTGCGATATTGCGATAATGGAAGAAATTTTAAAATATGATAAAGCCCCCGAATCGGTTCAAAAATATCACGCAACCAATTTTTTAATTGCCGTTAGCCAAGGCAATTTAGAATCGGTAAAAGAATTTTTAAGTCTTATTAATCTTGAAGTAGATCAAATTTTTGTTAGTAATATTATTGAAAAATCCGCTTACATTGCTTTAGAAAATCATAAAATTTCAAAGGAGTCAGGTCTTGCATCAGATTTTACTGATTTGCTGGGAACTCTTCTTACAAAAATTAATATTAAATCTGGGGCAAAAATAATTGGTGATATTGCCAGAATGGGCGATTTAGAATTGGTAAAAATACTATTAAAAAGAGATGTGGACTGCAGTTTAAAGGATCAATATGGTTTAAGTCCTCTGGAAAATGCCTTAAGATATGATCATGTCGAAGTTGTGCTAGAATTGTCAAAAAAACAGAAAATTACTCCTGATAAATTACTTCTCCTTGCTATAGATTCCGATAAAACTGAACTTTATAAAATTTTGTTTCAAAAAATTATTGAAACCGAAGCTGATCCTAACTTTTTAGAAAACTTTTGGCCAATTTTATTTCGTCAAGCTAACGAGAAAAATAATAAAGAAATAATTGGGTTTCTTATAGAGAAAGGGCTAGATCTGGAAGATTTTATGGTGAAATTTTCTGATAAAATTATGAAACCTGATGATCGTCATTCCGAGGCAACACAGGATATGGAGAATTTAGCTAAAGCCTTCAACAAAAGGGACGCAACAATAAGAAAACTTGATTTTAGAAACATTTTTTCCTCATTTCATTCAACACAATACCTTCAACAAAACTGGGCACAAAGAAAAACTTCCTTTACCAATAAAATGGAAAGGTTTTTTTCAAATTTAAAATTAAACAATTTAGAAGAAGTTGATTTTAGCTCCAAACAATGTTATGAGAAACATCGTTTACAAATTTCCTTTGTAAAAAAATTTTTTGAGTCGGATATTTTGTGTAAAAAGTTAAAAAAACTCAATGTTTCTTCTACTGATTTTTTTTCTGGTCACACTGCAATTAATAATTTTTTAAAAAATATTAAAAATATTGAGGAGTTAAACTTTTCTAATTCCAATATTTTTGATTTAGATGATAGAAAATTGTTAAAAATTCAGAATCATTTAAAAACAGAATTAAAATTTTTAAAAAAAGTTGATTTATCGAGTAATAGTGAACAAGTAAAAACTGGAGAATATTGTTGCACATTTATTTGCGAAATTATGAAATCCGAAACAATAACCGATCTCAATATTTCAAATAATCAATATTTGAAGAAAAATTTGACTTTACTTGCAAAAAATCTGGGTGGAAATACCACTCTTCGCAAACTCAACCTTTCCAACCCTTGAATTGCTAGCAAAATAGATTTATTTGCCGAAGCCCTGAAAAAAAATAATACTTTGCAAGATCTTGATCTTTCTTTTGATTTTCGGGAGACATCTCCAGAACAATATGGGGCTTTTATTACAGCTTTGAAAGATAATTATACTTTACAAAACCTTAATATAGATCCAAATCTAATTAATACATCTCCAGAGCTAAATGAACAATTAAAGGCAATATTAGATAGAAATAAAAAAATTTCTGAAAAAAGTAAAATTTTGTTTGGCGAAGATAAGGATGGAGATTTAAAATTGGGAAGAAAAATAAAAGAATTAAATTTTCATCTTCAAAATTTTCTTTCCCCCGAAAAAACACAAGAAATTATGGATATAGTTTTAACAAATTGTATTTTTATAGAAAATATTAAATCTGCCAAAGTCGAAATGGCGATGGAAAAAATTAGCATTGATGAATTTCCAGAAGGAAGCCCAGGAAGAGCTCTAATTAACAAAGAAGTTAGTGATTTTTTAACCTCCATTACTACGAAAAAAAGATCAGCAGAAAGTGATGTGCCCTCAAGCATTCCAGGTAGTGCCAGATTAGGTGGAACTAAAAGAGCTAGAGTTTAAAAAAATATTTAAAAATGAAAATTTAATTTAATTTTTTTGTGCCTTAATTATAAATGGGACTTGAGAAATAGTGAATATCATTGAGATCGTCATCATGCCAAAAACTTTGAATTGAACCCAAAAATCGGTTGAAAAATTTCGCCAAATTAATTCGTTTAAAATTCCAAGAGCACAGAAAAAATAAGCCCACCGCAAAGACAAAATTTGCCAATCTTTAAAATTCATTTTTAATTGCTCACCGAGTAAAAATTTTAACATTGGCTTTTGGGCAAAATTGCCATAAAATAATATTCCCGAAAATATTAAATTAATAATTGTTGGCTTTATTTTTATGTAATATTCATCATCAAAAAAAATTGTTAAGCCACAAAAAAATCCCAAAAGTAACGCCGAAAATGTAGCAACTTTAGGAATTTTTCTAGTCAAAATATAGCTTACAAAAATTGCTACAAACGTTGTAAATAGCATTGCCAGAGTGGCAAATAATAATTTATCATAAACTACTGAGAGTTTATAGCAAACAAAGAAAACTATTATTGGGAGATAATCATAGAGAAATTTCAACAAACCTTCTGAACTTTTATTTTTATTCATAACAAACTGCGTTTTGATTAGGCAAATCACTAATTTTTAACAACAAAACTTTATAAATCATCGCTGAATCTTGAATCATTTTATCATAAACATTATCTCCAATTTTAAAATTCTTTGGAATATCTATGGTTCTAATTCCACCCATTTTCATGCCGATCAAACCTTTTTCAATTAGCTCATTGAACCTACTGCCTACTTCAAAATCCATATTGGATTTGTTAATCATATCACCATTATTCGAATTAATTAAAGTATATTCGATACTTACTTGCGAACCACATACCACCTCATTTTCTCCAACGCCCTGACGAATATCTTTATAATTTAAAACAATTTTTTGATCATTATAAAGGGCTTCAGATTCTTTTGTAGGAATGGAATCATTATTATTCATCGCCCTTATTTCTTGCTGAGCCTCAGAAATAGTATTCAAACTTTTTTTAACAGAATCGAGAGATTTATCAATATTTTCCTCGGTAAGATGATAAGATATTGAGCGCGGATCTGTTTTGGTTTCGTTAAAAATGTAATAGAGCAAAGCGACAGTCGCGATCAATTTAATAATCGGCAATTTTAAGAAATTATTTATTGACATAATTTTATATAATTAGTTTTCCTTGGCGAATTAAAATCAATTTATCATTATCAATTTTAACAATCGTTGAAGATATTTTGCTAGTTTTTTTTCCAGCAATTAATAAATCAAGATCTTTCAAATTTTTTTGAACTGAACTCGCGGAAGAGCAAGCGTCTTCAAATGCTTTATTAGCGCTTGAAACCGCCAAAATCCCGTTATATTTTTCGAATAATTTCTCTATAAAATAACTATCAACAATTCTAAAACCGATAAAATGATCATCAATATTATTTAAATTTTTTGCAAGAATTTTTTTTGCAAAATTTGTGGTTTTTAATATCACGGTTATTCCACCTGGCATGTATTTTTTTGTAATTTGATTAGCTAATTCATTGAATATAAATATTTTTTTTGCACTTTCTAAATCTTTTAAAAAAATTGCAATTGGCTTATTTTTTTCACGATTTTTTAATTGGTACAAACGCTCAACAGCACTTGGATTTGTAGCGTCTACAGCCACTCCATAAACCGTATCGGTGGCAAAACAAATGACTTTTCCCTTTTGTAAAAAATCAATTGCGACATCAACTGCGTTAGAATTTTTTTGATCGATTACTAGCATTTTAATATTGATTTTATTGGTTCAAAAGTTTTTCTGTGAATATCGCAAATTCCATATTTTTCAATATTTTCTAAATGATTTTTGGTGCCATAACCATTATGTTTATCAAAATTATAAACAGGAAATTTTTGATGATAATTGAGCATTATTTCATCACGATATTCTTTAGCTATTATTGATGCCGAAGCAATAGAATAGCTCTTTTGATCACCTTTAATAATCGGCTCAATTTCCAATAATTCATCTTGTAAATTAAAGGGTTTAAAATTGCCATCAACCAGAATTATTTTGGGAAATAAATCATATTTTTTACAAAAATCTTGATAGGCTCTAAACATTGCCAGCTTTGTCGCTTCGAGTATATTTATTTTATCAATTATTTTTTCATCAACCACTCCAATTCCAAATTTACAATTAATTTTTAAATCATTATAAATTTTTTTACGAATGTTTTTTGAGAGTTTTTTTGAATCATTAATTTCGGCTAAAAAATTATTTTGATCTAACATTACACAAGAAGCTACAACAGGTCCCGCCAAGGGTCCGCGCCCCGCTTCATCGATACCACAAATCAAAGATGTATCAAAATTTTTTTCTATTAAAAAAGATGGTTGCATTGAATAAAAGTTTTTCTTAGAATTAAAAAATAATAGGAACAAAATTTTATTAATCATTTAATATTTTATAAACATGTCTTTTTCTAAAAAAAACCAAAAGCCTTCTAGTTTAAAACTAGTGATAGCTTCAATTGTCATAGCTTCAATAGCCGGAGTTGCTTATTATAGCTACACTAAAAAAAGTGAAAAAACTGATGGCGATAAAAAAGAA
>CAXNDB010000018.1:0-8654 GCA_964201025.1 Rickettsiales bacterium UBA1997
TTTTAAAATTGTATCTTGACCAATTCCCCAAAAAAAGAAATGACTCGATTTTGTAAAATGTGGATTAGAAGTTGGCACTTCGCGTTTTGAATTTGGATTGAATGAAAATCTTTGAGTTGAGCAAGAAGTTATTAAAAATAATGCGGTAAATAATATTAAATATTTTTTCATAAAGAATAATTTAAATTTAAAAATCAGGATTGAATAGTCCTTTTAGAAAAAATAGTTTTTAAAAATTAAGAAGTAAATAATTTTTTAAAACTAAAAATAAAATTTAGTAATACAAAAAACTCGAAAAGCCTTCGGGATTTTGCTCCCCCCTTGAGCTTACGCCCCTACAAACTCGGAAAAGCTTCGGGCTGGAGGAGCTACAGCCCCGTATTCTTTACAAGACCTTACTAAAACGGTAAGCCTAACGCCCTACTCCGCGCTGATTTCTTTTGCATTAAAGGATTTTCTCCTTCCATCATAAAATTCGCCATCGGATCACTGCCTCCACCTTGTTGTTGCATCATCATTTGTTGCGACATTGGATCGCTTGCGCCTTGCGATTGACCTCCTTGTTGCATCATCATTTGTTGCATTGGATCATTCGACATATTCGGCATCAACATATTCGGTGCATTTGAAGGAGCACTAAATTGAGGCATTGAATTTTGTGGCGCACCCATCATTGAAGAATTCATGTCGGAAACTCCGCCATCTCCAAAATTTTGCATTGCTGGTTGAGCGTTTTTGTCGTTAGGCATAACTGTTGATCGGCGAATTTTGCCATTGATGTAGGTTTCCATATTATAAACGCAAACTATGTCACTGCCGTTGCGTAAACTATATTGCGGAGCCACTTTTTCAACAACCATATAAGTGCCCGTAATTCTGTAGTTTATCAGAGATTCAAAGCCTTCGGAATCAACTGAATAAATCGCCGGAACTTCAGAATTTCTTGAGTTAAATTGGAAATATGTAAAGACTCCATCGTCGAAAACTTTGGAAGGAGCGATAGTTTTTTCGCCAGTATATTGATAATTGAAATTATAACTGGATAAATCACGCATGTCAGGCTCGTCCGAAGGTGGAGTTTTGGCGAATTCAACTAGGTTTTTATCTTTATCATCGGGATAAGAAAATTTAACAACAAAAATTAAATCCTTATCGGCTAAACCCTTGGCCTCTTTGGCTACAAGCTCAAAGTGATAAACTTTTTTATTAGTTAAAACCGTCATATTCGTTTCAGAATTATCTTCGCCGACGGGTTTTAAAAAAATACGATTATCAAGAGTTTCAACGAGCCATAAAGTTGGATTCCCCATTGAAATAGTGCTTATGGTTTCGCCAGCACTAAATTCGATAAAACCTTGATATGTGTAATGCCCAAAATAGCGATAAAGTTCATTGGGATTGTAAATATAACTGCGAAATTTTCTTTCACTTCCGAGATAGCGTGGAAGCTGAGCGGAGCGACCATTTGACGGCAATAAATAAGAGTAAAAAAATAAAATTGTGAGTAAATTTAATAAAAAATAACCAAGTTTTAGCTGATAATTTTTTATAAAAAATATTTGTGAAAAATTAATTTTTTTAAGCATATATGTTTGTGAATAATTTTTATGTTTAATTTATTTTTATTAATCTGATTTTTATATCAAGCATAATGTTGATTATTTTTTTAAATGGCTATTTCATTCTATATAAAGAATATTGATTTATTGTAAAGCCAACCGAAGATTGACGATTATTTTTAAAAATTTGCTGATAATCATATTTTAGTTTAACTAAAAATCTTTCATATTTGTAATCTTTTTCATTCATGTCATTTGTGGAAATAGTTGTGGAGGTAAAATCAACATCAGCTTCGAGCGGTGGCGAATTGGTAATATAAAATAAAGCCTTTTCAATGGCATTTTTACCTTCGCGCCTTTTAAATTTTATAGAATTAATGGTTATATTTTTTGTAACATTTTTGCCAAAAAAATGAATTGGGCTATTTTTGTTATCCTTCGACATTATTGCTTGAAAATTCTTATACTCTCTAAATGTTGAGTTATTTTTTATATGACTAAATTTTTTGTTAACATCTTCAATTCTGCCCTTTCTAAAATCAAAAGATTCACGATCTTTTATATGATTTACGATTAAATATTTTAATATCGATTCATCAAAGGTTTGCACCTCAGCATCAAAATTGGCTTCATTTTTTTTTGGTTTAATTTTTGTAAGTTTAGTTTCGTAAATTGTCGGATCATTCGGAGGAATAAAAATTGCTTGTGCAACCACCAAAGGAAAAATTGATTCACCGATAATTTTTATGGTGTAAAGAGTGCAAAAAATGACTATTATCATAGTTGCCAGCAAAGCTCTATCGCAGATTGGAGTAATGTAGCGAAAAATATACCAATCACGAGCATCTTTAAAATATTGACCATTTAAAACGCTTTCTTTAATGAACTGATTATATTCGCTTTTTATCTCGTCTTCTTCGAGATAATTTTCATGATTTTGTTGTGAATTTTTGTTGGACATTATAAAATTTCTATAATTGCTTTTGAATTAATTTTAATAATTAAATTTTGCATTTTTAACAACGCTTCCTCCAAAATAATTTTATCATAACCTCTAAAAACCAAAGAGGTTCCTAGATCAAAAGGATAGCTTCCCATTGAAATTTCGCGATATTGATTTTGTAAATCAGTCAAGTCTTTAGCGATTATGCTTTCGGTCAAAGAAATTTTTATTTCACGAGAAAAAATTTTACAACCTATTTTTAATTCTTTTTTTGAAGCTTCAAACATTGCTTGAAAAATTTTTGGAATGCCCGCCATCACAAAAACATTTTCAATTCTAAATCCCGGAGCTGATGAAATTGGATTGTCGAGAAGCGAAGCATTTCTAGGTAAATAAGCCATTTTTAAACGTGCTTCATTGACATTATTTTCACCATAATGTTGAATTAAAATTTTATGAGCAATTTCGTTTAAAATTAAATCTTGATTGAAAGCTTTAGCAACGCTTAAAGAAGTTATATCGTCATGAGTTGGGCCAATGCCACCGCTGGTAAAAACGTAATCAAATTTTTGGCGTAATTCATTGATGGCAAAAATAATTTCATTTTCAAAATCGCCAACAACTCTTACTTCTCTAAGAGCAATGCCGATTTGTGATAAATTTACTGCCAAAAAATTGATATTTTGATCAACTGTTCTGCCCGAAAGAATTTCGTCACCGATAACTAATAAACTGGCGGAAATAATATTGTTTTTATTCATAATTTAATCTTTTTTAAATTTCATTTCTTTTCGTTATCATAAATCTGATTAGAACTTTTTAAAGATATTTTTTTAAAATAGAAATTATTATTTTCTGAACTTTCCAAAAAAGACAAATCGAGTAAAAATTTTGATAAATTATCGCGTTTTCTTGATGATGGACAGCCGGTCACCACTGAAAAAATACGCTTATTATTATTCTTTGCCGATGACACTAAATTATATCCCGAAGCATTGGTATAGCCAGTTTTCATACCTTCGGCTCCTTCATATTCATTTAAAACACGATTATGAGTTTTGATAATTTTATTATTATAAACAAATTCTTTCATCGCAAAAAAATAATAAAATTGTGGAAAATCCTTTTTTAAGTGAATTGCCAGTCGAGCCAGATCTGAAGCTGTGGTATATTGCCCTTCTTCATGTAAACCTGAAGCGTTTCTAAATGAAGTATTAATCATTCCAAGTTCTAAAGCTTTTTTATTCATTTGTCTTACAAAATTCCATTCATCATTGGCAATCGATTCAGCCAGAACGATTGCGGACTCATTGTAAGATTTAATAATTAAGCCTTGCAAGGCTTTTTCTACCGAAATTTTATCACCACTATGAATGCCTAGAGTATTGACTTTATTAATTCTAGCAATCTCTTGAGCTCGGTCTGAAAATATCAACTCTTTATGCAAAGTTAATTGATTTTTTTGTATGGCTTCAAAAGTTAAATAAGCTGTCATCATTTTGACTAAAGATGCCGGATAAATTAATTTTTGGGAATTATTTTCAAATAAAATTTTATGCGATTCTTCCTCGATTGATATTAGGGCTCCGTCCTTAGAGCAAGTAGATAAAGTTTGAGAATTTGCTAGCGATTGAAAATTATAAAACAGCAATAAAAATATAATAAAAAATTTCATAATTTTAAGATTTCATTAATCGCTAAATTCATTGGATTTTTTATTGTATTTAAACCAAGAATTTCTAAAGAATTATTAGCTTCGTCAATTTGTTTTTGTGCACAATCTTTATTTTCAATAAGTCCTAAAATTTTTTCAAAAATCAAATTAGCATTACATTTTTCTTGAAGAAGTTCGGGAATAATTTCGCGATTGGCAATCAAATTTAATAAATTGGCATATTTTATTTTAATCATTCTTTTTACAATAAAATGCGTTAAAAAATTTATTTTATAAGCGATGATTAAAGGAATTTTATGTAAAGAGATTTCAATGGCGTTGGTTCCTGATTTTGCAAGGGCAAAATCGCATGAATAAAGTGCCATTTTTTTATAATTTTGTTGTTCAATTAAAAAATATTCAACGGCAATTTTTTTCGACAATTCTTCCACGATATTTTTAGTTTTTTTAACGATTGGAATAACAATTTTTATGTTAGGAATTTTATTTTTTAAAAGATTGATGGCATCAATAAATTCTGGAAAAATTCTTTTAACCTCTCCAACTCTACTTCCCGGAGTTAGTAAAATTATTATATCGTCGGGAGCGATTTTATAAAATTTTCTAAACTCAAAATTAATTTCATTTTTTTTAGAAAAATCTGGAGCATCGTCAATTAATGGATGTCCGATAAAAACACTTTTTAAACCATATTTTTCAAAATAAGGTGGCTCGAATGGTAAAATTGTAAGAAGTAAATCGTAAAGTTTAGCGATTTTTTTAGCGCGACCCTCGCGATAAGCCCAGACTGACGGGGCAATCAAATGAACTTTTTTAATTTTGTTAAATTGCGAGGTTTTTTTTAGTTTATTTAACACCCTAAAACAAAAATCTGGGGCATCGATGGTAATTAAAATATCCGGTTGAAATTCTTGAATTTTTTCAACAACTTGATTGATTCTTTTTAATAATTTGGGAATGTGTGGAACAACTTCCAAGAAGCCCATAACCGATAAATCTTCAATCGGAAAAATCGATTCAAAACCACGATCTTTCATTTGTTGTCCACCAACTCCACAAAATTCAATTGGCAAATTAGAATTTTTTAATTCACATATTAATTTAGAGCCGAGAAGATCTCCAGATGATTCGCCTGTAACAATAAAAATTTTTTTTATCATAAACTTTGCCAAATTATATTTTTGAATTTATTATGAATATTGTTTTTAATTTAAAAGTTTATTATAAAAAATTAATAAATTTATTGCATTAAATTTATGTGAAAATTACGCAAATTAAAAACATTATAAACCTTAAATTTTTAAAATTATGACTAGAAAAATTGCCGTTGTCGGTGCCACTGGAAATGTTGGGCGCGAAATTTTAAATATCTTGCATGAAAGAAAATTCCCTGCCGATGAAATCGTTGCTTTGGCTTCACAAAATTCAGTTGGTAGAAAAGTTTCTTATGGTAACAAAACTTTAAGCGTTCAAGCTTTAGATGGTTATGATTTTAACGGCACTGCGATCGCTCTTTTTTCTCCCGGTGGAAAAGTATCGGCAATCCACGCTCCAAGAGCTGCTAAAGCTGGTTGCGTTGTTATCGATAACACTTCACATTTTCGCATGGATGAAGATGTTCCGTTGATTGTTCCCGAAGTAAATCCTGAAGCGATTGCGGGTTATAAAAAAAGCAATATTATTGCTAATCCAAATTGCTCGACGATCCAAATGGTTGTTGCCTTGAAACCACTTCACGATATCGCTAAAATTAAAAGAATTGTGGTAGCAACTTATCAAGCCGTGTCGGGAGCGGGCAAAGAAGCTATGGACGAACTTTATAATTCAACTAAAAAAGTTTACGAAAATCAAAATGTTGAACCATCTAAATTTAGTCGTCGCATTGCTTTCAACGTCATTCCGCAAATTGATGTTTTTATGGAAGACGGAGTTTCTAAGGAAGAATGGAAAATGAAAGTTGAAACTAAAAAAATTCTTGATCCAAATATTGAAGTCGAAGCGACTTGCGTCCGCGTTCCCGTGTTTAACTCTCATTCCGAAGCGATTAACGTTGAGTTTGAAAGCGAAATTACTCCTGAACAAGCTCGCGAAGCTTTAGAAGAAACTGACGGCGTCATCGTTATTGATAATCCGCAAGAAATGAAATTTGTTACTCCAATTGAAGCTTCTGCCAAAGATCCAGTTTTTGTTTCAAGAATTCGCAAAGATTCTTCCGTTAAACATGGTCTTTCTTTGTGGGTTGTAGCTGATAATCTCAAGAAGGGGGCGGCACTTAATGCGGTTCAGATTGCTGAAATTTTGGTTAAGAAATATGGGTTATAAAAACCCATATTTTTAATTATTCTTAAATCTTAATTGAATATTTTTTACTTAAATATTTGTGAATCGATTCGACTTCTTGGGATTCTAATATCTTATTGTAAATAATTATTTCAGCTAAATATCCGTTGTATAGAGTGGTGTTATCGTTATTCGAGTCAGCGCCGATTCCAACATTAGAGTTGCTGTTTAATAATACTTTAATTCCACCCAAATTATCACTTACCGTATTTGCATTATCAATCATAATTTTTCTTTGGCCATTTTCAAAATTGCGACTTGCGAATACAATGTAAGGCGTTCCAATGTTAATTTTATAACTAGAAGCTAAAGTTGTCTCGTTATTTCCGGTAAACATTTTAAAATAACCCGCACCAAGAGCTAATGGAATTATATCATTGGCGGATCCGGGAGTATCGGCACCAATAACTATTGAATTAACATAAGCTGGTGAATTTGATGCACCCGCTCCAAGAGAGTTTGATAATAATACTACAAATAATGAATAACTTTCTCCAAATATATTTTTTATGATATATTTATCATCGCCTTCAAATAATATTGCCGGAAGTGAATTAATTATGTTTGTTTTGTAATTTGCTTTGTTTGAGGTTGTGGTTTGATTTAATTTCGCCTTTTCAATATTTGTTGGATTTGAGTCGAACCAATTGGTGATTTTTGCACCCTCGACACTTTCGCTTTTGTCAAAGCTTTTTTCCAAGGTTGTTTCCCACCAACCCACTAAGCTAGATATTCTTCCGACTCTTGAATTTAAAGTTAAAGATCTTGCTGATGCAATTCTTGAATCAATGTATAAATCGATGCCGTTTGAGATTCCCGAAATTAAAATTCCAATTATTAAAATTACCACAGAAATTTCTATAAGAGAAAAGGCTTTCTTTCTATAATCATTAATCATGATTTCTGAATAATTTTAAAGTTCATTTATTACAAAAATAAGCTAGATAATCATAGTCCCCGCCCCACTTTCAGTGAAGATTTCCATCAATAAAATATTGTCAACACCGCCATTAAGAATATGGGCGTGCCCTACTCCCGCTTCAAGAGCACTAATGCAAGTTTCAATTTTTGGAATCATGCCACCGGTTATAACGCCGTCATTAATCATTTGTTTTGCCGTGGCAACATTCAAATGACTTACTAATTCGCCATTTGGAAGCATTACGCCGTCAATATCAGAAAGAATAATTAATTTTGAAGCGTTAATGGCGGAAGCGATGGCTCCTGCAACTGTGTCAGCGTTGATGTTATAAGTTTCGCCATTATCGCCAATTCCAATTGGTGCAATTACGGGAATGATGTCGGAATCTTCAAAAATATTTAAAAAATCGGGATCAACATGATAAGGCTCGCCAACGAATCCGAGATTGAGAATTTTTTCAATATTTGAGTTTGGATCTTTTTTTACTTTAGTGGCTTTTTTGGCGCGAATTAAATTGCCATCTTTACCGCAAATACCGATTGCCTTCCCCGAAGCTAAATTAATTTCTTTAACAATCATTTTATTGATTGAGCCAGCTAAAACCATTTCAACAATGTCAACGGTTTCAGCGTCGGTAACTCTCAAACCATCGATGAAAGTTGATTTTATATTTAGTCTTTCCAGCATTTTGCCAATTTGCGGACCACCGCCGTGAACCACGATTGGATTGATTCCAACTTGCTTAAGTAAAACTATATTTTTAGCAAAATTTTTCAAATTACTATCTCCGCCCATCGCCGATCCGCCGAATTTTATTACAAAAGTTTCGCCAGCAAATTTACGCATATAGGGCAAGGCTTCACATAGAATTTCAGCTTTCTTCGCCCACTCTTGCTTGCTACTTTCTTTTTGTAAACTTATTTTCTCCATCGGTGTGATTTCGCAAGATTTATTTTTATCGTTAATATTTATAATGTTGCTCATTTGTTTAAGAATTATAATTAATTTTTACTAAGTAAAAAACATTTAATTATTCAATCAAGAATTTTTTATAAAATTTTTCATAGAAACGATTTCATAATCGCAAAAATTATTTAAACAATCAATAAATTTTGAAGTTTTTATTGGCATTATTTGATGTTCATTAACTATTATTTTAGAAATTTTTAGATTTTTATTTTTTATCGATTCTAAGCAACAAAGAGTATGACTTAT
>CAXNDB010000019.1:0-8401 GCA_964201025.1 Rickettsiales bacterium UBA1997
GAAAATTTACCACATTTTAAGCATTTTTTTTATCATTTTTTTAACCAAATAATAGCATATCTTATAAAAAAAATATAAGATTTTGTTGCTAAGCTATATGATTGTAGGCTTGAAATAGGTTTCCATCACCCCATTTTTTTAATTATGCCCGTTAAAAAAATAGCCTAACTCAACTTAAAATTAAAAACTCATCGCGGATACGGCGATTTACTCGCCGTGTAGCGATTCAACTTTTCCCTAAATTTGCGTTAGCAAATTTAATGCGTAGCAGATTAGGAGCCAAAGGCGACGCAATCCCTGGGGCAAGTCGCCTTCGAAATCAAAATGAAATTTTGATTGAGAAAAGCGATGAAGCTCTAATCAAAATAAAAACCCAAATCTCATCGCGGATACGGCGATTCATTCGCCGTGAAGCGATTCGATCTTTTACTAAATTTGCTTTAGCAAATTTAATTATGCGATAAATTCAGTCGCATCATTTAAGATTCAAAATGATATTTTATTTTGCAAAAAGTTGAGATATATCCTTGAAAGCCTTGAACTCTAATGCATTACCACTTGGATCGCAAAAAAACATAGTTGCTTGTTCGCCAGTTTGTCCTTTAAAACGAACATATGGCTCGACAACAAATTTAACAGAATTCTTTTTAAGTTTTTCGGCAAATTGATGCCAAGTTTCCCATTCTAAAACCACTCCAAAATGAGGAACGGGAACGCCGTGACCGTCAACTTGATTAATTATTTTTTGTGATTTTTCTTGATTTAAATGAGTAACGAATTGATGTCCAAAAAAATTCCAATCGATCCAATGATCGCAGGAGCGACCTTCTTCCATTCCGAGTAACTCTCCATAAAAATTGCGAGTTGAAGATAAATCGTTGACCGGAACAGCAAGATGAAATGGTTGGATTTTATTGCTCATAATTTACTTTAATTCCCCATTTTTTGCCAAGATATTTTTCAATTTCTTTGCGATCTTCATTGTTGAGAGAGCGGTTGAAAACAATCATTTCGCCAAGAAGTCCGTTGAAAAATGAGCTTGGAACTGCGTCATCATTAGCTTTTCTAGCACCTACATAAACTCTATTTGAATTATCGGAGTATTTTTTGGAGTTTTGGATTAAAGCACTAGTGTAACCATTATTAACAGTGGAAACGGTTTGTGAATAACCATTTCTAAAAATTTTTATATTTGAAGTGTTACCAACTGTCATAGGTGACTGATAAATTATGAGCGAAGCGACGATTTTTTCATTTTGAACAGCAAAATCAATTCCTGAAGTAGTCGCATTGATTGGACCGCAAGTATCAGAACCTGAGGATAGACCAAAATTACCTTTGGAATTAAAGTTATAGCCTACATCAAATTCTCTTCCACATTCTGATGGTTGATAAAGAATCGAACGCTTTTCGCTAGAAATAATTGTTTTTGGTTCAAAGACAACAAAAACACTTGCGGAGCGATAAGTTAATATTGATTGTTCAAGATTTTCTGATCCAAGATAATCATCAGTTCCATCAAATTTTACCGAAGGTAATCCATACATTCCATTTGAAGTAAAAATTGGTTTTTTGGCATCGTCATCTTGATCAAGATTTATTCTGTCTGAATAGCGAACTTCGGCACCGTTCCAACGACTAATTTTGTCGCCATCATCGGTTTCGCTTTCAAGAAAAGCATCGCTTGCGGTGGCATCATACCATGTAACGATATAGTTAATCCAAGGCATGGCAGAACTTTGTGTAACGTTTCTCGCCGTGCTAATCCTCATGACTCCAATCAATCTTGAGGATTGAATTAATCCCGCAATCATTATCATTACGATTACTATAACGACAGATAATTCTACTAAGCTAAAAGCTTTATTTTTTTTGATAATCATTTATTCGATTAAATTAAAATTTATACCCTTGTAAAACTTTTTATATTAATTATATTTTGAGTCAAGTTTTTTTATAAAATTCTTGTTACAAAATCTTCAAATAAATTATTTTAAATCTTATGTCAAAAGTTATTGGAATCGACTTGGGCACCACGAATTCGTGTGTTGCAATCATGGAAGGAAAAACTAGTATAAAAGTAATCGAAAATTCTGAGGGCGCTCGAACTACCCCTTCAATAGTTGGGTTTCTGGCGAATGGCGAAAAAGTCGTAGGCTCTCCAGCAAAAAGACAAGCTGTTACCAATCCACAAAATACCATTTTTGGAATTAAACGTTTGATCGGCAGAAGATATAATGATCCACTTACTGAAAAAGACAAAGGCTTAGTTCCTTACAAAATAGTGGCTTCAGCTAATGGCGATGCTTGGGTTGATGTTAAAAATGAAAAATATTCTCCAAGCCAAATTTCGGCTTACACTTTAATGAAAATGAAAGAAACAGCAGAAAGTTATTTGGGAGAAAAAGTTGATAAAGCCGTGATAACCGTGCCCGCATATTTTAACGATTCACAACGTCAAGCAACCAAAGATGCCGGAAAAATTGCTGGACTCGAAGTGTTAAGAATAATTAATGAACCGACCGCGGCGGCTTTGGCTTATGGTTTCGATAAAAAAAATAATGGACAAACAATCGTAGTTTATGATTTAGGTGGGGGAACTTTTGACGTTTCCGCTCTTGAAATTGGCGATGGAGTTTTCGAGGTAAAATCAACTAATGGCGACACTTTTTTAGGTGGTGAAGATTTTGATATGAGAATATTAAAATATTTAACCGATGAATTTAAAAAAGATAATGGAGTCGATTTATCCAAAGATCCGTTGGCTTTACAAAGATTAAAAGAAGCTTCGGAAAAAGCAAAAATTGAACTTTCTTCAACTTTAGAAACCGATATTAACTTACCTTACATTACCGCTGACGCTTCTGGTCCTAAGCATCTCAATGTAAAATTAACTAGAGCAAAATTAGAGCAATTAGTCGATGATTTAATCGAACGTACAATTAAACCTTGCGAAAATGCTCTTCAAGACGCTGGATTAAAGGCTTCCGATATCGACGAAGTTATTTTAGTCGGCGGGATGACAAGAATGCCAAAAGTAATCGAAACCGTAAAAAAACTTTTTGGCAAAGAACCAAATCGTAGCGTTAATCCTGACGAAGTCGTGGCGATTGGTGCCGCAATTCAAGGAGCAGTTTTACAAGGCGATGTCAAAGACGTTATTCTTTTAGACGTCACCCCACTTTCGCTTGGAATTGAAACTGCGGGCGGTGTTTTCACTAGATTAATCGACAGAAATACCACGATTCCAACCAATAAAAGTCAAGTATTTTCAACCGCGGCCGACAGTCAAACTGCGGTCACAATTAAAGTATTTCAAGGCGAAAGAGATATCGCTTCTAACAATAAATTACTCGGCGAATTTAACCTCGAAGGAATTGCTCCGGCACCTAGAGGGATGCCACAAATCGAAGTTTCATTTGACATTGATGCTAACGGCGTTGTTAAAGTTTCCGCTAAAGATAAAGCGACAAGCAAAGAGCAACAAATTCGCATTCAATCTTCAGGCGGATTATCCGAAGAGGAAATCAAAAAAATGATGCGCGATGCCGAAGAAAATGCCTCTTCCGATAAATTACGTAAAGAAACAATTGAGGCAAAAAATCAAGCCGATTCTTTGATTTATGAAACTGAAAAATCTTTACGCGAGCATGGCGATAAGGTTGATTCTTCAATTAAAAATTCAATCGAAGAAGATTTAAAAAATCTTAAAGAAGTCATTGAAAAATCCGATGCTACTGTTGATGAAATTAAAAAATCGACCGAAAGTTTGATGCAAAATAGCATGAAACTTGGCGAAGCTATTTATAAAAATAGTCAAAATCCTCAACAACCAAATCAACAATCAGAGCCTGATTCCAATGAATCAACGAAGAATGATTCTGCTAATGAAGATGGTGGAAAAGTTGTTGATGGTGAATATGAAGTAAAAGATGATAAAAAAAGTTAGAAATTATATTTATTAAACAAAAAACTTAACATTTAAATAATTTACTATATTATAAACCGCCTCTTAAAAAATTTAAGGGGCGGTTTTTTCTTGTTTTGAATCATAAAAATCATCGAATTTTTAAATTAGGCAAAACTATTAAAAAAACATTGAAATAAAATTCTACAAAGCAAAACTTTAACTTTAGAATTAATATAAATACAATCACATCAGCAATCTTTTTAAATCCAAAAAATAAATTTAAATCGATTTTTTCACAAAATTAAATGTCAAATTTTCTTAAAAAAATTCGTGAAGATAAAAAGATTGGTCAAAGCGAATTGGCTACAAAAATAGGCGTAAGTAAACAACTGCTCTCGGGCTTTGAAAATGGCAGAAGTGGAGTTTCCAATGAGGTTTTAAAAAAACTTGCCGAAGCCCTAGATGTCTCGCCCGATGCCATCTTGATTGGCAAATCAACTAAACCTTTTGATGAAAATGGACGCAAGCAACTTTCCGAAGCCATGAATATGACTTTCAAATTTTATGGCGACGAGTTTGATAAAGATACAATAATACAAATTTCCACCGAATTATATAGCATAATTGTTGACTTTGATGAGTTAAAAAATGATGCTGATCGTGAAAAATTTAGAAAATCTTTAGAAGAAAAAATCGCCGTTGGACTTGCTTCTAAATGTTTTTTAAAGCTAAAAAAATAAACCAAAATATATGAAAAAATCACAAAAAGATCTTGCTAAAGAAGAGCTTGAAAAAATATATGACAATAAATTTAAATGGATTCAAGCCGGTAACGCCTTAAGAGATCGTCTCGGCGATTCTTTAAATACCAATCCAAAATTAAAATGGATTTTACGTTTATCGATAGTTGGAAACATTGGAATCTGGCTTACTTTTCTTTCATTAAATTTTTAATTTTTTATGAAAAATAATAGCTCTGATTATAAAAAAAAATTTATTTTATATGTTGAGGATGAAAATATTCAAGCCAAACTTTTCTCAAAAATAATTGAAAATGAAGTAAAAAATTTTGGATATGAAGTGGTAGTTTTTGGCAATGGCTCTGATTTTATAGATTTACTAAATTCAAATAATAAAAATTATAAAATTGAGCAATTTGGCTTGATATTACTCGATTTGTCGATGCATGATTTTTCTGGAATGGCAATGCTTAATGAGGCTAAAGCTAAAAATATAAAAACTCCAATCGCGATTTTTAGTGCCAGAGAAGATAATTTAATCAAGACAAAAGCTCTTGAATTGGGTGCCAAAGATTATTTTATAAAAGGCAAAAATTTAATGGAACTAGAAAGATTACGAAAATTCATTATTGAAAATATAGAATATTAAAATCTTCTTTGCGCAAAATTTTATAGAAATTTACATTTTTATAAAAAAAGGTATCACCTAAGAATTACAAATTAAGCTATATATTTTTAGATAAAATAATTAAGAAATAATTACTTTTACCAAATTTTCACTTTCTTTAAATTCAATTTTTTGTGAATTTGTAACATTGAGTAAATCTGCGCTGACGCTTGATAAATCAATCTTCGAAGCAATTTCTAAAACCGCAATTGGCACTTTCATCGACAGATTTTTTT
Source organism: Rickettsiales bacterium UBA1997 (assembly GCA_964201025.1). Taxonomy (GTDB): domain Bacteria; phylum Pseudomonadota; class Alphaproteobacteria; order Rickettsiales; family UBA1997; genus CAILUF01. The sequence goes on from CAXNDB010000019.1 coordinate 5,554, forward strand.
CTGATTTAAATTTACGAACTTCGAAAATAATTGCCAATAATTCTTCACCGATTTTTTCAATATTTTCTTGATTAATTATGGCTAAATTTTCCGGAAGTTTGGCGAAATTTCCGCGAGCGTGAATTGATTGTTTTTGTGCAAATTCATCTGCAAAAATTGTGGCATAAATTTCTTCGGTAATATGCGGAATGAAAGGTGCTAGGAGCTTTAAAATATTTTTCAAACATAGACTCAAAGTGGCAATCGAGCTTAATTGTTTGGCAATAATTTGTTGTTGTTGCGAGGCGTCGAGCTCAACTCCCGCAAGTTTTTCTGCCGATAAACCATAAGAACGAACTTTGCAAATTTCTAAATAATTATCGCAAAAATCTTTCCAGAAAAACTCTTCGACGACTTCGCGTGCGCGCGCATATTCAAAAATTTCAAATTGTTTTTGATAATTTTCTATAACATTTTTTAAACGTAAAAGAATCCAGATATCCGTAGTCTCGGTGATTAGTTGAGATAATTTTTCATCATGATTTTTGGCGGAATTTTTTATGGCGGGTTCGCTAAAATATTCTTCTAAAACCGCAAAATGTTGCGAACAAAATTTCGCCGAATTAAATAATTTGGTGATTAATTTTTGTCCAATTTTAAAAATATCTTCGCTATAAGCGATATCGGCGCCGAGATTAGAGGCTGAAGCCCAATAACGCACAACATCGGCGGATTTTTCTTGAATCAAAGCCGTCGGCGTTACGACATTGCCTTTCGATTTACTCATTTTAGTTTTGTCGGAAGCCAAGCACCAACCCGAAATCATCAAATTTTTCCACGGAATCGAAATTTCGCTATTAAAATTTTCTTGCAATTGCGTTGAACCATCAGCGTTTTTTTCAAAGTTTCCGTCGGTATTTTTGACCGGATTCAAACTATGCAAATAGGCTTTGGTGATAGTATAAAACGCCCAAGTGCGGATGATTTCGTGAGCCTGCGGACGCATATCGGCGGGGAATAATTTTTCGTGACGCTCCTTATCAAAATAAATTTCATCGGAGATGCCTTTACTCGAAAGCTGTGGCGAAATTGACGAAGTCGCCCAAGTGTCCATGATGTCGGTTTCGGGATATAAAAACCATAATTTATCCTTTGAATCCTTAATAATTTTTTGATTAAAATCATGCTCATTAATCGGATAATTTTTATCAGTATAAAATATTTTTTTTGCAGATTCTATTTCAACATTATCAATCAAAGTAAAGCTCAAAGGAATATCAATTTCTGGATCAACTGGAAGTTGCGATATATCCGCAGTAATTGATTTACTTGCTAAATTTGGATCATAAGAATACTCGCCCCATTTTACTTGGGTTGAGTCTTCGGGATTAAAACTTTTTAAATTCCAAACTGGAAATTTCACTCCGAAAAATCTTTGGCGACTAATGCACCAATCCCATGAAAGCCCGTCAATCCATTGTTCAATGCGGACGCGCATATATTCGGGATACCAATTACACTCACTCGCTTTTCGCTTTAATTGCTCTTTTTTATCAAGAATTTTAATAAACCATTGCGGTTTACTAATAATCTCAATCGGCACACCTGAACGCTCGGCGCACTTAACGGGGCGAGTGATTTTATTTGATGGTGAAGTGAAGGATTGTGAGTTTGACAATAATTCAACAATTATTTTTTTAGCTTCTTTGATTTTTTGATTAGCAATTTTTTGATAATTTTCTATAAAAATTTTTGGATTTAAAATTGAATTTTTTTCAATTAAAAAACTAGCATTTGATTCACTCATTATAGCGTAGCCTTCAAATAGTTTTTTATATTCTAAATTTTCATCAACATTAATTAAATTTTTCATCGATCCGTCGGAATCAATAATTTCACGATGATCCAAGCCAAATTTTCGCCACCATTTTAAATCAGTCTCATCGCCGAAAGTACAACACATTACAACTCCCGTGCCCTTATCAATTTGCACCGAATTATCGGCGATAATTGGCACTTTGACGCCAAAAATTGGCGTTATGGCGAAAGAGCCGGTTGCGCCCTCGCCTTCTTGGTTCAACGACTTGTGGATTAAATTTTTATAGCGTTCATCTTCTGCGTTAATCATGACCGCAACACAAGCAGGAAGCAACTCCGGGCGAGTTGTCATAATTTCGAGTGGAGAATTTTCGCCATCAATTGCAAAATTAATATAAAACATTTCGCCTTCGACTTCTTTATCGATAATATCGGCTTGAGCTAGAGCCGTGCGGTCGGAAATGTCCCAAAAAACTGGTTGATTTTGTTTTTCGACCAAGCCTTTATGAAATAAATCGACAAAAGAAGCTTGTGAAATTTTTTGCGATTCGGGCGAAATTGTTTGATATTTTTGTTCCCAATCGACCGATAACGCAATTTCGTTAAATAAAATTTCAAATTCTTTTTCGGCTTCTTCGACTACCTCGCGACATTTGATAACAAACGAACCGCGTCCATTTTCATTTTCGTAAATTCCGGCTTTTTTGCCAATAATTTTTTCAACTAATCTTTCGGTTGGCAATCCATTATCATCAAAACCCATCGGATAAAAAACATCTTTGCCACTCATGCGATTGTAGCGCGCCACGAAATCGGCTTGCGTATAAGAAAAAACATGCCCCATATGTAAAAGCCCCGAAACAGTTGGTGGCGGAGTGTCGATTACGAAAGTTTGATTTTTCGGCAAATCATTTTTCCATTGATAAATTTTATTTTTTTGCCAGTCGTGACGCCATTTATTTTCAATGATTTTAGCATCATATTTATCGGGTAATTTTGACATTATTCAAGCTCGATTAACTTAGTTTTATAACGATTCATGCCGTAAAAA
>CAXNDB010000020.1:0-8234 GCA_964201025.1 Rickettsiales bacterium UBA1997
ATATGTCGGTTTATGGGGGTCAGCTTTATTTCGTTGATAGTCAAACTTCCAGCCTTAGAGTGATCAATAAAGATGGGCTTTTGAAAACGCTTTATAGCAATAAAATTTCACCAAATTCGCCAAAAAAATTGCAAAATCCAAAAGCGTTAATTGTTGATGATACGGGAGCTTATATTTCCGATAGTTTTAATCACATTATTCGTAAATATGATTTTAATTCACGGCAACTCAACACTTTATTTGGCTCTTCACGAGGTGATGACGTCGGTAATAAAACTTCATTCGATGAACCTAATGGATTGGTATCGATTATTGATAAACTTTATGTGGTTGACGCCAATAATAGTCGTATTCTTGCTGTCAACAGAGCCAACGGTTCATCGACTTTACTCGATATAATTCCTCAGCAAAAATTATCTAAAGAAACATTTGTTGAATATTTGCCAAATTTACAAAAATCGCAAGATGTTGTTGTGAAGTCGGAGCTAGAAATCAAAGTTAATATGAATATAAAGCGTGGTTGGAAAATTAATCAAATTGGACCAAGTTTCATAAATTTATTAGAATTAAAAGATGAAAAAAACGCCACTTTAATTGCTAGTAACGATTGGAATGATATTTTGCAAAAGAAAATTAAATCTTTTAAATTAAAAAAAGATCAAGAATATTTATTGCAAGGAAAAATTTATTTTTGTCGTGACACCTTGAATTCATTGTGTTATATTAAGAGTTATGAGCAAAAAATTATTGCTAAAGATGATTCGCAAATTGGTCAAATCGAAATCGACATCGGTCAATAAAATTTTTTAAAAAAAACTTAAAAAACTACTTCTTTTTTAAGTTTCTTTGCGATATAATATTGATAAGTTAAAAATTGTTTCAAAAAACAAAAAAAATTTTCTTAATCACCAAATTTCTAAAACAAAATGTCAAACAAAAAAGAAAATATTCAAGAAGAAATCGTTGAAGTTCAAGCACAAGAATATGGTGCGGATTCAATTAAAGTTTTAAGAGGGCTAGATGCTGTTCGTAAGCGTCCTGGAATGTATATCGGCGACACCGATGATGGCAGTGGTTTGCATCACATGGTTTATGAAGTTGTCGATAACGCAATCGACGAAGCTTTGGCGGGTCATTGTAATGAAGTTTCGGTAGCTTTGAATGCTGATGGTTCGGTTACGGTGCGTGATAATGGTCGTGGAATTCCTGTTGATATTCACAAAGAAGAGGGCGTTTCGGCGGCCGAAGTTATTATGACTCAACTTCACGCTGGCGGAAAATTTGACCAAAATTCTTACAAAGTTTCGGGTGGTTTGCACGGTGTTGGTGTATCGGTTGTAAACGCTCTTTCTGATTGGCTCGAGCTCAATATTTGGCGCGATGGCAAAGAATATCAAATGCGTTTTATTCATGGTGACGCCGAGGCTCCGCTTAAAATGATTGGTGAATCTAAGGGTAAAAAGGGAACGCAAGTTACTTTCCATCCATCAAATCAAACTTTTAGCAATGTTTTAGAATTTAATTATTCAACTCTCGAGCAAAGATTGCGCGAATTATCATTTTTAAATTCGGGCGTTAAAATTATTTTGCGCGACCTTAGAGAAGAAGAGCCTAAAGAAATGATTTTGCTTTATGAAGGTGGCGTTGAAGCTTATGTTAAATTTCTCGATAAAAGTAAAAATGCTTTGCACCCAACAATCACTTTGGAATCAGCGGACAAAACCAGCGGAATCAGCATGGAATTGGCGATGCAATGGAATGATAGTTATCACGAAAATGTTTTATGTTTTACCAACAATATTCGTCAACGTGATGGCGGAACGCATCTCGCGGGGATGAAGGCAGCGTTGACTCGCACCATCAATAATTACGCCAGCGAAAGCAAACTTTTCAAAAAAGAAAAAATTGTTTTAAGTGGCGATGATGTCCGCGAAGGCTTAACAGCAGTTCTTTCGGTCAAAGTTCCCGATCCAAAATTTTCTTCACAAACTAAAGATAAACTCGTTTCTTCCGAAGTTAGAACACATGTTGAAACTTGGGCAAATGATAAATTGGCTCAATGGTTTGAAGAGCGTCCTTCTGATGCTCGCGCCATTGTCGGCAAGGCAATTGAAGCGGCACAAGCTCGTGAAGCGGCACGTAAAGCGCGTGAATTAACTCGTCGTAAATCGGCTTTGGAAATTTCTAGCTTACCGGGAAAATTGGCGGATTGCCAAGAAAAAGATCCGGCTTTAAGTGAAATTTTTATCGTCGAAGGAAACTCGGCGGGCGGTTCTGCTAAGATGGGACGTAATCGTAAATTTCAAGCGATTTTGCCAATTCGTGGTAAAATTTTGAACGTCGAAAGAGCGCGTTTTGATAAAATGTTATCTTCAACTGAAATTGGTACCATGATTACCGCTCTAGGCACTGGAATCGGAAGCGAAGATTTTGATCCATCAAAAATTCGTTATCATAAAATAATTATCATGGCCGATGCCGATGTCGATGGTTCGCATATCCGCACTTTGTTGCTTACATTTTTCTTTCGCCATATGCCAAAATTAATTGAATATGGTTATCTTTATATTGCCCAACCGCCACTCTACAAAATCAAGAAGGGAAGCAGTGAAGTTTATGTAAAAAATGAGCAAGCTTTGCAAAATTATATTATTCAAAACGCCACTAATAATGCGATTTTGAAATCAAAAGCGGGAGATAGAGCAGGAGCGGATTTGCAAGATTTTGTGGTTAAATTAACAAAATTTTCTCATTTAATTTCTTCACTTTCTCGTGTAATTCCTGTTGATATTTCTGAGAATCTTGCTTTGGCAAGAGCTTTTGATAAATCATGGATTGAAGATTCCGCCAAAACCAAAGCATTAATTAAAAAAATTGAAAAAGTTTTTGGTGAAAATGCCGATGAACAAACCACTTGGAGTTGCGTAATTACTGATGAAAATGACATTGAATTAATTCGTGAAACTCGTGGCGTAAAAACTAATTTTATTGTAAAAAAAGCCCATTTAGAATTGCCCGAAGTGGCAGTTTTAGAACAAATTGCCGAGCAAATTGGCGATGATTTTGTGAGTGCTTTAAAATTCATTCGAAGCGAAGAAGAAAAATCTTCAAATCGCCCGATGGAACTTTTAAATATTATTCTCGAAGCCGGTAAAAAAGGCGTTTCGATTCAAAGATTTAAAGGTTTGGGTGAAATGAACGCCGAACAACTTTGGGAAACTACGCTCGATCCATCAAATCGTACTTTATTACAAGTTAAAATTGATCAATTTGACGAGGCCGATCAAACCTTCTCAATCTTGATGGGGAACGTTGTGGAGCCACGTCGCGATTTCATTCAAGAAAACGCTTTAAAAGTTATTAATCTGGATGTTTAGTTATTAATTTGGGCATAATTAAAAAAATGGGGGGCTTTCCGGCTAAGCCCCTACGACTCTCTTTCTGTGGCTGCCGCCGCTGCCGTCGCCTTCGCTTGAGGATTTGCGGGTTGAGCAGATGGGGTTCTGTAAGTTTTACATTGTTCCGCTAAGCCTCTAGAGCCTGCAACTGGTGTAGTTGCGATTCCAAAAACACCGCGTTCTTGAGTTGTAAAAGCTGTTGCTTGTCCACCCCCGACTACCAAATTACCTGGATCAATATTCCAATTCTTAGCATTGGCGCCCCAAACATGAATGAAGTTTTTGTTAGTAAAATTTGTTTTTAAATGGGTTAAAATAGCATCAAGCTTATCATTATCAGTGTTAACATCAACTCCAATTGCACCCATCGTATTGCTAAATAAATTTTGTAATGTAAGGGGATAAGATAAATTCAAATTGTCTTCATAGTTTTTTATTAAAGCTTTCTTATCGCCGTCACTCATTTGTTTAATATTTTCTCTAAATTTTCCTTCAAAATCAGCCCAAGCTTGATCTTCAGCAATTGCACCTACGGGAAATTGAGGGTAAAATGTTTGCTTTAAAGACCCATCGTCATTGAATATTTTTACGGTTTCAGTTCCAATATTTCCAAAAAAAACTTTTCCAGAACGATTAGATTGCAATGTTATAATTTTTTTTTCTATAAAATCTTGTATCTCATCAGAATAAATTTTATTTCCCCATTGCCCTGGAGCATAACCAGTCCCTAATTCATGTTTAAAAGTACCATTAGCATCATAACTACCGGGAATAATAATTATTGCGTTTGAAGTAGGGCGACTCAATTGCTCTTCTAAAAGCTTAAATCTTTCTTCAATATGCTCTTTTATATTTTTAAAATCATCTGGACTAGCATCGGGAAAGTCCCCTTTTTTTGATATTTTTTCAACATAAATTCTCTTGGCAACATCTAAATAAGTTTCTGTTAAAAGTGCTTCTTCTTTTGGGGTTGGTTTTTCAACGACTTGATTTCCAATAATAGTTTTTCTCTCGGTATGCTTAAAGGTTTCTGAAGGTTGTTTTGAATTTGTAAAATTAAAAGTAATATCTTTATTATCTGTGTTTCTAAGTAAATCGAGAATCGCACAATTTATTAAAAAATGATTTTTTAATTCTAAGATTTCCCTTAATTTATCTTCCCCACCGATTTCAATCGATTGAATTATTTTTCCATCAAACTCTAATGTTGTTTTTCCACCTACCGTCTTGGATTCTATTACCTTACCCCAACCCTTGTAATCTTGAGTTTCGGGCTGGCAAGATTTAGGAACGATAATTTTTAATATTTTTTGTGGTAAAGAAGGTAGGTTTTCTTTTTTTAAGTGTTTAAAAAAAAATTGATCAATTGAATTAGCTAAATTGAAAAGTTTATTTTTGAAACTATCAGGATTATTTGGGAAGAAGTAAGTTGAAGATGTTTGTAAAAATTTTGTGCACTCAGCTTGATTAAAACGATTTTGAAAAAACTCCGAAACTTTTAATGTCTCTGCTGATTGATTCATTAATTCTTGACTTATTTTATTATCAGCCTTTAATTTAGATTTCATCAATAAAATTTCTTGATCTATTGCGGTTTTTTGATTACAATCGCCAAAGTCGAATTTTATTTTCCCATCATCTTCTTTAAAAAGAGAATATTGTTCGCAAATTTTATAAAGATTTTTTTTTGCGTCGTCTGCTAAATCTTCTCGGTTCGAATGATGGCTTAGAAAAGCTTGAAGGTTTGCCTGGTCAAGTTCCTCATAAAAATATTGCACAGACCTATAGTGATTTATTCCTGAGGGCAATAATTCACTAAAATCACCCGTATAACCATTTAAAATAGGATTATTTAAGGCGCTTGCAAAATTTATTTGATTTTTTCTGTTCTGAAGATTGGATGAATTATGGCTTTGAAATATTTGGGAATTAGCTCCTTCGTTATGAATGATTATATCTCTAATATCGTCTGTTTCTAGCCAATTAGCACTTGATCTATCTGTGAGCAACGTTTCCACTCTAGTTTTTTTTATCTCGGGAACATGATTGAGAATAACTGCGTTATCTGAAGGTTGGCTAAGAGCCCCGATCGCAATTTGGTATTGTGTTACATTTTGATCTGATGGTGTTTTTAAAATTTCATCACAAGCAATGAGTGCAGAACTTAATCCACAAGTTCCATCTGTTGTGACATCAGTTCTTGGAGTGATATTATCTACATCTTTTTCTTTTACAGAAGCGGTCCAATGATAATTATCTTTATTTATTATGAAAATGATTTTTTTATTTTTAAAAAAATCTCTATGACCCGCCAAATCGGCAACTAACTGCATTTCTTTGTAATAAGCATCAACCTTTGAGGCGGTATTCGCTCCCGAATTTATTGTTGTTCTTTCTTCAATAAAAACAATTGGCTTATCATTGCCAGCAACATCAATAATCAAAGGCGCTATACTTTCTCGATAAAATTTCGTCTTTCTTACGATTTTTTGCTCGGGGGTTAATGAGGGATCATTAACGAGAGCATTAACTTGATCGGGAGCGGGAGAAAGCATCTTTTGTGTAAAAGTAATTTGGTGCACCCGAGAGGATTTGAACCTCTAACCTTCTGATCCGTAGTCAGATACTCTATCCAGTTGAGCTACGGGTGCGTTAAATTTATTTTATTCTAAATTATTGCGTTATTTTTAACTCAAATTTAGAAATAAATTTTTATGATTTCGCCATAAATAAAATACGAAATTTTTGTAATTTTTAGTTTAAATGAATAAGTTGTTTTTCGCAATAAAAATTTATTATATTAAATTTACCCGCTTTGGATTAAATTTGCCGACGTAAATTGAGCTTAATAATTTCGTGATAAATATTTATTTTTTCTCGCTAATTTTCTTGATAAAATCAATTATTTTATAAATTTTCGAAGAAGGATTGGGATTTTTATTTTGATGCTCCAAATGATGTATTTCAAGGGCTTGGCAGTTTTTAAGCGCTTGATTAATATTTTTATCTTTAATAATTTTTTCAAACCAATCTTCATTATTTTTTTCGTAAATAAAATTTTTATTTTTGGTTTGAAGGTTTTTTTCGATCTCTTTAATAACTTCTTTGGTGCTGGCAAAATGTTTGGTGGAACATTTTTGAAAGTGGTTGAGAAGCCATATTTCGTAGGATGGATTTGAATCAATTATTTCAATTTGATTTAGACAAAAAAAGGTAGCAGGTTCCTTTTTTCCGAAGAAAAAGATGAAACGTTTATCCGCAAAGAAATTCTAAAATTGGCGATTTTTTGATTTTGTTTCTAACCCCCTCCCAAAATTTTCTTGCAGAAAATTTTACCCTCCCGCAAGGGGAGGGTGATGAGCCCGTAAGCGTTGCAAGATTTACAAAAAAAAGGTACCAGGTTCCTTTTTTTAATTGTCGATACGAAATCTTTTTCTTAACATAAATCCAAAAATTATATAAATTATAAACTAAATTATAGACTGAAAATATGAAGCAAATAGAAAAAGGGTACTAGGTTCCTTTTTTCAAATTTACACTTGTAAAAAAACTCGTCAAGCTTACGGGGTCATCACCCTCCCCTTGCGGGAGGGTAAAATTTTCTGCAAGAAAATTTTGGGAGGGGGTTAGAAACAAAATCAAAAAATCGCCAATTTTGGAATTTTTTTTGTTTTAATTATCTTTATAATCTCAAGCCCGTTGACGCTCTGAGTTTTTGACCCCTCACGACTCTAAAAACTTAACTACCGTTAAGTTTCTAGAATCCGTAATTTGCTAAAAATAGCCGGTTAGGTTATTTTTTATACGCAAATAACCCTCAAGGGGAGAGCTATGGCCCCGTATGCGTTGAAGCTATTACAAAAAATGTGGGTTTTGAATTCTTTAGCAATAGAGATGTAGCCCGCATTCTTTAAAATTTTTAATAATAAAATTTCAAACTGTTTTGGATTATAATTAAATTATATTTTTAACAAATTAAATTTAATGTTTTAAAAATTATTTAAGTAGTTTATGTCTGAATTTCTTGTATTCCTATTTCAAGTAACTCCTGCGATTATAAGCATATATGCTCTGAAAGAATGGCGAAGAACCAAAAAAGCTAATTTGGCAGAAGAAATTATAATTATTGCTAACGAATTGGATGCCTCAATAAAATGGGTGAGAAGTCCAGCACGGTATTCAAATGAAGGAAGTAGTCGAGAAAATATTAATTTTGAAAACAATAAGGAAGATAAGAATCGAAGCCAAGAAGAATTTAAAAATGCCTATTACACCGCGGTTGAAAGGTTAAATAAAGAAAATCATTTATTTGCAAAAATTTTTTTACTAAAAATTAAAACCAATCTTTATTTTCCAAAATTAAAAATTTCTGAAGATTTAGAAAAGTATATCGAGATTAGAAATGAAATTATATCAGCATCTGGTTGGTTAATCAGAAATGTTGATAAACCTTATAAGAAAGAGATGGAGGGTTATAAAAATTCAATATGGTCAATTAGCGATACGGATGAAATTTCTCTCAAGCAAAGTGATGCTACAAAAAATATTGAATCTAAACTTAAAAAATATTGTTAAGATTTTATTTTGTGTAATTTTTTTAATAGTTTGTAAATTTAAAGATTTAAAAACCTATTTAATTCTACAACACAAACTTCATTAAATCATTTTTGCTGGATAATAAATCGCCGAGATGCTTATTTACGTAAGTCGAATCGATGTTGATTTTAGTTCCCGCTTTCATTTCGCTGGCTTCAAAACTCACTTCTTCCAAGATTTTTTCGATCATGGTGTGGAGTCGACGCGCACCGATATTTTCAATCTCGCCATTGACTTTAA
>CAXNDB010000021.1:0-7958 GCA_964201025.1 Rickettsiales bacterium UBA1997
TATTAATTTTAAAAATCTCCAAATGACCATTTTAAAAATAAAAAAACTTGAAAATTTTCGTGAATTAACTTTGCCAAAATATGAGACTGCAGGCAGTGCTGGCATGGATCTAACCGCTTCGATTGATGAAGATATTATTATAAAATCGGGTGAAATTAAATTAATCAAAACCGGCATCGCCATCGCTTTGGAAAAAGGTTTTGAGGCACAAATTCGCCCGCGTTCGGGCTTGGCTTTGAAAAACGGCATCACCGTTTTGAATACTCCCGGCACCATCGACTCAGATTATCGCGGTGAAATTTGCGTAATTTTAATTAATCATTCGAAGCTTGATTTTATTGTGTCACGAGGCATGCGCATTGCTCAAATGATTATCGCTAAATATGAACAAGCCGAAATTATTGCGGTCGAGAATCTCGATGAAACCATTCGCGGATCTAGCGGATTCGGCTCTACAGGAGTTTAATAAAAATATTTTTTTATTAAAATCACTTCGCCAATTTAATAATTTCTTTGATTAAATTTTTTTGCACCGAAGATTTGCGATAATGAATTCCGATGGTGCGAAAAGGTGCGTTAAAAATTTTTACGTAAGAAATTTTATCGTCGCTACGCACCGCAATTTCAGGAATAAGCGTAATTCCCGTGCCATTTGCGACCATCTGCCGTAAGGTTTCAAGACTTGTCGCTCTGAAATCTTGATTTTCATAAGCTCTCACCATCGAACAAATTTCCAAAGCTTGATCACGCAAGCAATGCCCATCTTCGAGCAACATTAATTCCTGATTTTTTAATTCTTTAATTTGAATTTTTGATTTTTTAGAAAATGGATGACCTTTTGGCGTTGCCAATAAAAATTTCTCACTAAAAATTTTTTCGCCGATTAAATTATCGTCGGCAATCGGCATGGCGAGTAAGCAGAAATCAAGTTCTCCATTTTTTAATTTGGCAATTAATTCATCACTTTTAGCTTCGATTAAAAAAATTTTTAAATGCGGAAATTTTTTGTGAATATTTTTGACAAAATTCGGTAAAAAATATGAAGCCACGGTTGGAAAGGCGCCAATTCTGATTTCGCCCTTATGCGGATCTTTAGAATTTTTGGCGATCATTTTAATTTCTTCGCTTTCTTGCAAAATAATTTCGGCTTTTTTAATAATTTCAGCGCCGACGGGAGTGATTAAAAAATTTTGTTTATCACGTTCAAAAATTTCAACGCCGAGCGTTTCTTCGAGCTTTTTAATTTGCATACTAAGTGCCGGCTGACTTACAAAAACCTTCGCCGAGGCTCTTGCAAAATTTTTTTCACGCGCCACTTCAACGATATATTTTAAATCTCTAAGGTTCATAAGAAAAACTTATTAAAATGATTAAAACAATATATTAAACTTATTAAGAATAATTTAATAATTTTGCAAATTAATTTTTTAAATCAAGTCTTTTTTTTACAATAAAAAATATGAAAATTTTTTAACTAACAAAAGGCTTGCAAATAAAGGAAATAATGAAATATTTCTTATTAAATTAACAAAACAATAATTTAAATTACAAAATTATGAAAAATCATCAAACTTTAGAAGCTTTAGAAAATATTTTAGCTGGATCTTACTTACTCATGCTAAAAACGCAAAATTATCATTGGAATGTGGTCGGCGAAAATTTCAAACCACTTCACGAATTATTTCAAATTCAATATGAAGAATTATTCACCGCGATTGACGAAATTGCCGAACGCATTCGTGCTTTAGGATCTAAAGTTGATGGTTCTTTTGAAAATTTCAAAAAACATAGCGAATTAAAAAATGCTAATAAAGATTTTTCTGCCAAAGAAATGGTTAAGGATTTAATTTCTGACAATGAAACTTTGGTTAAAAATCTTCACAAAGCCATCAGAACCGCACAGGCTGAAGGCGATGAATCAAGTGCTGATATTTTTATCCAACGCGCTAAATCGCACGAAAAAACTATCTGGATGTTGGTTTCTAGTAATTAAAAATAAATTTATTTAAAATTAGCTTTACATTGCGATTTTTAATTAATATGAATAGCAATATTTTCTAATTATTTTCTATATTTATAAATTAATTATGTGGGACGTTTTTTTTGGCACTATAGATTTAACTACTCCGATTGCGAATGCTAGAAAGGGATTTTTTGATGCAATTAATTTTGTAACCACCGCCACTTCTCTTCAATCTTCCTCGCCACCCTCTGCTGTGAAAACTGATGAAAAAGCAACTCCAATAATATCTAATTCCGATACAACAAAAATAATATCTGATCTTGAAAATCAAGCACTTAAACAAGAGTCTATTAATGTAAAAAATCAAAAAAAACTTCTCACTAAAAATTCAGAGCAACAACAAATTAACGTTTCAAAGCAAAAAACTACTTTAAATCCAAATTCAGATCCTCATCAACCAGCAAGGAGAAATAATGATACCAATAGTCGAAATAGATCTTCAAGACCTCACCTTAGCAATGAATTTCAAGCCGCTCTAATGATATCAGCAGCTGCTGGTAAAAATTTTTATAATAGAAAAGATCAAGTAGAAAAAAGAAAGAGAGATAAAAGATCTTCACCACTTACAGGTGATGGTGCCAGAAATGCTGTTCTTATAAGAGGTATCAGACCCACCGAATTTCAATCTGGCGATGCAAAAAAAGCAAAAGAACGGGATTTGGAAAATATTGGAATACGATTAGCTGGATTAGAATTTGAATTATCTCGAACTGAAATAAGAAAAGGCAATCTAAATACAGTAAAATATCATCCTGAGTTTGGAAGTTATAATTCACGTGGGACAAAAGAATGTAAAAATGATGAATCAGAAAAAAGACTAAAAATCAAAGTTTTGAAAGAAGATTTATTAAAAAATTATAGTCTAAGTGATATTAAAAAAGTTTATGCTTCAAAAAATACAGAATTACAAAGATTAAAAAACACTCCGAGTGTAAGACCCAGTGCACCATTGGTAGTAACACGAGCAACATCTAGTTATTTAACAAGATATTAAATTCGCCATTTCAGCGAACTCTAAATTTTCCTTCTAGCGAATAACAGGCTAAAATGTTTTAACGGTAGTTAAAACTTTTAGCCGTAGGGGGTTAAAATAAAATCAAGAAATTAACTTTTGTATAAAATTTTTTTTGCTGGTCAACGCTTCGTCCTTTTCTTCGAAAAGAACTCGCGCCGGGGACCTGCGTCGCTATCGCTCCTTGTCCCGTTATTTGCTAAAAATAGCCGTTTAGGCTATTTTTAACGCAAATAACCCCTCACAAAAAAGTAACCTGGTACCTTTTTGGTACCTTTTTTGTTTTTTTAATTAATATTTTTATTGATTTGTTAAAATAAAATATTGACAAATGTGTAAAGCAAATGTTATATTTTGTATCGAAAGTCGTCAGCTATCTTCTTAATGTACTCCGCTTATGGTGCTACTATCTTGACTCAAGAGGGGGATAGCGACGCAAATTCCCAAATATTTATTTTTTCTTTCATTATCATAGATTTCCATTTTTGCGAATTTTTGTTTTCAATTCTGTTGTAAGAATATCCAATTGCACCTGCAATCATATCCGACATCTGTAATAATATATTTTTCTTTGAACATTCAAATTTAAGTTTATTTATTTTTATATTGCCACTTTGCCTCAAATAAGTTTTGACTTCGGATGCTAAATATTTGCTGGCTTTCCCATCGATCATTATGTAAGAATTGTTCAAATTGTAAGTATTCTCAATTAATTTTTTAAGAAAAAAATTATAAAATTCCTTTGGATTTTCGCGTAAATAAGAACTAGTAATTCGAGCTTTTTCTATGCACGCAACCCTTATTCTATAATTCAAATTTTTAATTGTTGTAAAAAATTCATCTCTTGTTTTATCGTAACTTTTGGAAAACTTAAATTCTGTTTTGTGCTTTAATTTTCGTTTAAGTTCAATCAATTTATTTTCGCAATCTTTTAAATCTTGACTTGAATCAAAAATTAATAATACCAAAACAAAATGAGTGGTTGGGCTTGTATTTTGAAACCCAGGTTCACCACTCTCATCTATAAAAATAAATGTATTCATATTCTCAATCTACAACTTATCGTAGGAAATTTTTTCGACTTTAGCACCGCCATGAGTAACTGCACCATAACGCGGGGAGCCTACAGTTTGAGTGTATTTCCACAATGCTCCCGAAGTGTAATCATTGATTCTTGGTTGCCATAATTTGCGACGATTGGCAATTTCTTCATCGGAAATTAAAACATCAATCGAGCCATTTTGGGCGTCGATTTTAATTTTATCGCCATTTTTCAATAGTGCGATAACGCCTCCGACTGAGGCTTCTGGACTAACATGTCCAACGCAAAATCCTCTTGTTCCGCCTGAAAATCTGCCATCGGTAATCAGGGCAACTTTGCTACCCATGCCCTGCCCGTAAATCGCCGCCGTTGTTGCCAACATTTCACGCATTCCCGGACCGCCTTTGGGGCCTTCATAGCGAATTACTAAAACATCGCCTTCGTGATATTCCTTACGCTCAACTGCTTTAAAGCACTCTTCTTCCGAATCAAAACAACGAGCATTGCCGATAAAAACTAAATCATCATCTTGCATTCCCGCCACTTTGACAACGGCGCCGTCGCTGGCTAAATTGCCTTTGAGCACAACAACCCCGCCCGTCGGCGACAATGGCTTGCTTGGCAAATAAACTACATCTTGCTCGGTATTAAATTTTATATCACGTAAATTTTCCGCCATAGTTTTACCGGTGACGGTTAAGCAATCGCCGTGAATAAAGCCTGCATCGAGCAAAATTTTCAAAATCATTTGCACCCCGCCCGCTTCATGTAAATCTTTGGCGACATATTTTCCACCCGGTTTCATGTCGGCGATGTAAGGAGTTTTTTTGAAAATTTTGGCGATTTCAAAAATATCAAAATCGATTCCGCATTCATTGGCGATTGCCGGCAAATGCAACACTGCGTTGGTCGAACCACCTGTCGCCGCCACAATTGTCGCGGCATTTTCCAAGGCTTTACGCGTAACAATATCACGTGATTTAATGCCAAGTTCAATTAAATTCATCACCGCTTTGCCTGAATGATAAGAATATTCGTCCCTTGATTCATAAGGCGCGGGGGCACCTGATGATCCCGGTAAAGCCAAACCGATTGCTTCGGAAACACACGCCATAGTGTTAGCGGTAAACTGCCCGCCACACGCTCCAGCCGAAGGGCAAGCGACTTTAGTTAAATGTGCTAAATCTTCTTCCGACATTTTGCCAGCGTCTCTTTGACCTACAGCTTCAAAGACATCGACGATTGTCACATCTTTACCTTTAAATTTTCCTGGTAAGATCGAACCGCCATACATAAAGACCGAAGGGATATTAAGACGACACATCGCCATCATCATTCCCGGTAAAGATTTATCGCATCCAGCCAATCCCACCAAGGCGTCGTAGCAATGACCACGCACCGTTAATTCGATTGAATCGGCGATAACTTCGCGCGAAACTAAAGATGATTTCATGCCCTGATGGCCGTTAGCGATACCATCGGTAACCGTTATGGTTGTAAATTCACGAGGTGTTCCGCCAAAATCTTTTACACCTTTTTTAGCGGGTTGGGCTTGACGCGAAAGCGCAATATTACAAGGCGCCGCCTCGTTCCACGCACTTACAACGCCAACGAAAGGCTTTTGAATATCATCTTCGCTTAAACCATCGGGATATAAATCGGTTTTAATATTATAAAGCATAGTTTTGCGTCCTTCACAGCCGTGAGAGCTGGTTACGTAGCGTGAAGGCAAGTTTGATTTATCAAATTTTTTGGTCATATTAATTAAAATTCTTTGGTTTTAAAATTAAAATGTTGTAAAAATCTTACATCATTTTCAAAAAACATTCTAAGGTCTGTTATGCCATATTTAAGCATGGCGAGACGCTCAATGCCAATGCCAAAAGCAAAGCCTTGAAACTCATCGGGATTAATTTGACAATTTTGCAAAACATTGCGATTAATCATGCCACAACCTAAAATTTCCATAAATTTATCGCCTTTGCCAATTTTGATTTTGCCATTTTCAATTGAATAATTGATATCGACTTCCGCCGATGGCTCTGTAAATGGGAAGAAACTTGGACGCAGACGTAATTCTAAATTTTTTACTTCAAAAAACTCTTCTAAAAAATTTTCCAATGTTGCTTTTAAATGTCCCATATTCACTTTTTTATCAACGACGAAGCCTTCAAATTGATGGAACATCGGCGTATGAGTTTGATCAGAATCGCGACGAAAAACTCGTCCCAAAGCACAAACTTTTAGCGGAGGCTTAGCGCTTAGCATCTTACGTATTTGAGTGTTGGAAGTGTGTGTTCGCAATAATAATTCCGAATTTTGTAAATAAAAAGTATCTTGCATTTGGCGCGCCGGATGATCTTTCGGCATATTTAAAGCCGTGAAATTATGAAAATCATCTTCGATTTCGGGACCATTTGCAAACTCAAATCCGAGACGCGAAAAAATTTGCTCGATCTCAAACATCACTTTATTGATTGGATGGATGGAGCCTTGATTTTCTTGACGCACCGGTGCCGAAATATCAATTTTTTCACCACTTAATTTTTGATTTAATTCTAAAATTTCAAAGTAATTTTTTTTGTCGTCAATTTTTTGCGAAATAAAATTACGAATGTCATTAATTTTAGCGCCGAAAGCTTTTTTTTCTTCCGCCGTTAAATTTTTTAATTGACCAAATAAATCATTCAACGCCGATTTTTTGCCGAGAAAATTAACGCGCAAATCATCGATTTGCGATTTATTTTCAACATTTTCAAATTGCGAATTGAAATCAGATAAAATATTTTCTAAACTCATATGTAAGGGATTATTTTTTATTTTCGTAAATCAAACACTAAAATTATTTTTATGTCAACAAATTGGTTTGGAGCTTTTACTTTGCTCAAAAAAGAAGTTTATCGTTTTTTAAAAGTTTATCACCAAACTTTATTTTCTCCCGTTGTCAACATTATTTTATTTTTGGCGGTTTTTAATTTGTCGGTGGGATCGCATATTCAAACCATTGAGGGCGTTGACTTCGCGATTTTTATGTCGGCGGGATTAATTATTATGGCGTCAATTCAAAACGCTTTCGCCAACTCATCTTCATCTTTTGTAATGGGCAAAGTGATGGGACATATTGTTGATTATTTAATTCCTCCACTCGGCGCTTTTGAGCTACTTTTTGCCTTTACTTTAGGTGCCATTATTCGCGGAATTTGCGTTGGAATTGTGGCTTATTTAACGATTTTAATTTTTGTACCGCTGGGTTTTTATAATTTTTTTATCGCTTTTTTCTATTTGTTTTTAGGCTGTATGTTGCTAGGGCTTCTAGGCGTCTTATGCGGTGTTCTTTCCGATACTTTCGATCAAATGTCGGCGATGACGAGTTATGTAATCACGCCCCTCACCTTTCTTTCGGGCACTTTTTATTCGACCAACGCTTTGCCGGAATTTTGGAAAACCGTTTCGCATTTTAATCCATTTTTTTACATGATTGATGGCTTTAGATACGGCATCACGGGGCATAATGACGGCAATTTAATGATTGGCACAATTTATATTTTAACCATCAATTTAATTCTCGGAATTATTATTTACCGCATGCTTAAAGTTGGCTATCGCATTAAACATTAAACGCTTATAATAAAATTATTTTTTTTAATTTTTAAAAAAAAATCTTGTAAAATAATTTTTTAATAAAATAATTGTTGCTAGATTTTTTTCTTAATTTTTAATAAATTAATTTTCATCAATAAATAAAACCTAAGCACCATGAGTATAAAATCTAAAATCCTTCAAAATCAACCAACTTCAAAAAAAGATGTCATCGACTGGCTCCAGCTCTGTCGAAGCGACAATGTTGGCCCAATTACTTTTTTCAAAATTCTCGAACATTT
>CAXNDB010000022.1:0-7944 GCA_964201025.1 Rickettsiales bacterium UBA1997
TTTTTCCTATAAAACTTGTGAAATCCTTGATTTTTATATTTCCAGCCAACATAATGAAATGGAAATTATGCAACTCTTAAATGATTGGCTCAAAGAAATTTGTCGTCAATTTTTATGCAAAAAAATAGTTTTCGAATCTTTAACCAAAAGCAAATCTGAACATAAATTATTTTTAGCCGAAAAATTTATTTTAGAAAAATTTAAATTTATCAAAGAAATATAACGCGATATAAAATAATGCTAAAAAAATCTCGTTCCAAAATAAATTATTATTTTCGTAAATATTTTATTATACCACTTAAAATATTTCGCAAATCGCTAATCGATACCATTCGTCACGATGGCATTGAACATGCTGGCTATCTCGCATTCTTAAGCATTTTATCATTTTTTCCTTCGCTAATTTTTTTAATCGCCGTAATTGGACTTTTCGGTGAATCAAAAATTGGCACCGATTTTTTACATGAATTAGTTTCAAGTTTGCCCAGCGAAATGTCGCGCGGACTTACTCCACGCATCAACGAAATAATTTCCGGTCCCAGCGATGGCTATTTAACCATCGCCATTATTGGCGTAATTTGGACGGCGTCATCATCGGTCGAAGGTTGTCGCACAATTCTCAATCGTGCCTACCGCGTAGCCTTTCCACCCCCATATATTTTACGCCGATTGGTAAGTATTTTTGAATTTTTCATAATAATTATTGTAATAATTAGTGGCATTTTAATATTTGTTATCGTTCCAGTTTTTCTTAAATATTTTGAAAAACAATTTTCTATAAAACTCGCCATTGATTACGACTTTTTTTATTTGCGACAATTGGCAATTTTTGTAATTTTAACCATTTCAACGTCGGTGCTTTACTACGCCCTTCCAAACGCCAAGCAAAAGATCTCACAAACTATTCCAGGGTCAATTTTAGCGGTAATTTTATGGGTAACTTTGGTAGATTTTTTCTCACTTTATTTAGAAAATTTTGATCAAATGAATTTCGTTTACGGCTCAATTGCTGGAATCATAATTTCATTAATGTTTTTTTATTTGATAAGTTTAGTTTTCATTTTTGGCGCCGAATTTAATTATAATTTTCATCGCGTTTATCAATTTTTCTTAAAAAAACCTAATACAAAAATCAGATTGTGAAACTTCCAAAATGGCCTGATCCACATTATTTTCATCACATTAATCTTGGTTTAGAGCGAATTTTTGAGTTGTTAAAAAGACTCGATAATCCTCATTTAAAAATGCCACCGACTATTCATATTGCTGGAACCAACGGCAAGGGATCAACTTTAGCTTTTCTAAAAAATATATTTCAAGAAGCGGGTTATAAAGTTCATCGCTACACTTCGCCACATTTAGTTGAATTTAATGAAAGAATCGAAATTTGTGGCGAAAAAATTACCGACAATTTTTTAAATGAACTTTTAGAAAAATGTCGCCAAGCCTGTGAAATAAGCCCTAAAATTGATATAACTTTTTTTGAAGCGACGACCGCGGTCGCTTTTTTAGCTTTTAGCAAAATCGAAGCCGATATTTTGTTATTAGAAACGGGAATGGGCGGAGAATTTGACGCCACTAATGTTTTGCCACAAGTTTTATGTTCAATCATCACCACAATTTCACTCGATCATCAAGAATTTTTGGGAATGACAATTGAAAAAATCGCCGAAGCCAAAGCCGGAATTATTAAAAAAAATTGCCCAATAATTTGTGTTGATCAAAACCCGCAAGTTCTTGATTTAATTAGCTCGAAAGCTAAAAAATTAAACGCCGAATTTATAAATTCCAAAATATTTTTTGCAACTTTAAATTTTGATTTTAAGTCGATAAATATTCCATTAAATGGCTCTCATCAAATTGAAAATGTTAAATTGGCGATTAGTTGTGTCAAATATCAAAATCTTTTTGAAATTAGCGACGAAAATATAAAAAATGGCATTGAAAAAACTCGCTGGAAAGCGCGTTTAGAAAAAATTGAAGATGGAATTTTTGTGCAAAAACTTCCACAAAATTTTCAACTTTATCTCGATGGAAGCCATAATCCTCAAGGTGCCAAAACTATTGCCGAATTTTTAGAAAATTTTTCTCACCATAAAAAAATTGTAATTTTTCAAATGCTTAAAGATAAAAATTGTGAAGAATTTTTAAAAATTATTGGAGCGAAAATTGATAAATTATTGATTTGTAAAATCGTCTCTGATTCAAGATTTCGAAGTCCGCAAAACATATTAGAAATTACACAAAATCTGCAAATTAACTCGGAAATAATTGAAAATTTTGCCGATGGCTTTAAAAAAATTCAACAAGAATTTTCTGCACAACAAACCTTGATTTTAATATGCGGATCGCTCTATTTCGCTTCAGAATTTTTGATGGAAAATCAAAAAAATTAATTATGATAAATATCCAAATTGCCAAAGCGGGTAAATTCGGCGTCGAAAAATAATTCAACACTGCCGACTGGGCCGTTTCTTTGTTTAGCGATAATAAACTCGGCTTTGTGTGCCACTTGTTGCATTTCATTTTTCCATTTTTGAAATTTATCAACTTCATTTTCAGGTGGTCGCATTCTCTCTTTGTAATAACTATCGCGATAAATAAAAGCCACGACATCGGCATCTTGCTCGATCGAACCCGATTCACGTAAATCAGAAAGTTGCGGACGCTTATCTTCTCTTTGCTCAACCGCCCGCGACAATTGTGACAGAGCGATTACGGGGATGTTGAGTTCTTTAGCAATCGCCTTCAAACCTTGGGTAATTTCCGAAACTTCTTGAACGCGATTTTCGGCGGAACGACTTGAGCTTCCGCGAATTAATTGCAAATAGTCGATAACCAACAATCCCAAATTATTTTTACGAAGCATTCTACGCGCTCTAGTTCGAATCGCTGAGATTGAAAGTGCCGGCGTATCATCGATGAAAAAAGGCATTTTGGCGATTTCAGCGGAGCGAGTGGCGACAACTTCCCATTCATTTTCACTTAATTGACCGGTGCGAAATTTAGTGGCGTTAATACTGCATTCCATCGATAGAATCCTAGAAGCCAGCTGATCGGAAGACATTTCGAGCGAAAAAAATCCGACGGCTTTTAGATTTTTTTTATCATCTAAATCTGGGTTTAAAAATTTACAGGCATTAACGGCGATATTGATGGCGATGGCGGTTTTGCCCATCGAAGGACGCCCTGCCAAAATAAATAAATCGGATTGTTGCAAACCACTTAACATTTTGTCGAGATCGGTGAAGCCAGTCGAGACACCACTAATATGGCTGTCGCGTTTTCTGGCGAGCAAAGTTTTGTCGAGAGTTTCTTTGATTGAAAATGAAATATTACGAAAATCACTTTTGCCATTGCCCCCTTTTTCGGCGAGGTCAAATAAATTGGCCTCAGCTTGCTCTATTTGGTCTTGCGCCGATAAATTATTTTCAGTTTTATAAACGCGATTAACGACATCTTCGCCAATCATTACCAATTTTCTTTTTAAAGCTAAATCGTAAATTATGCGCCCGTAATCGGCGATATCAAAAATTCCCGAAGCATTGGCGAGTAAGGTTGAGAGATATTTTGCTCCGCCGATCGCCTTGATATTTTCATCATTTTCAAAAAATTGTTTTAAGGTAATTTGATTGGCAACAATGCTTACTTTTTCAACATTATGAATGATTTGTGCATAAATTTTTTGATGGGCGGGCTCGTAAAAATGTTCGGGCAAAAGAAACTCAAGAACTCGCGATAAATATTCGTTATTTAAAATAATCGTACCCAACAAGGATTGTTCAGCCTCTAAGTTTGAAAGCTCTATTTTTAAAGTTTCTTGATTATTTTTAATTTCTGCCATTATTTAAAATTTGATTTGATTTATTAACTTTATAATTGTCTTAAAAAAATTTTGTTGTGCAAGAAAAATTATAAAAAACTTTTTTTAAAAAATGTAAAATTTTAAAAATGTTTTGTTGCTAATTTTTTTAAAATACTTAAAAAGTAAAATAAATTTTAACCAAAATCTTTCAATTATGAGTTTCTTTCAATCGAGTCTTGATAAATCAGACAACGCAATTTTTTCTGCAATTCAAAATGAATTAAAACGTCAATCAAATCAAATCGAACTAATCGCTTCTGAAAATATCGTAAGCCGAGCAGTCTTAGAAGCTCAGGGTTCGGTCTTTACTAATAAATATGCCGAGGGCTATCCTTCCAAACGCTATTATGGCGGTTGTGAATTTGCCGATGAGATTGAAACTTTAGCAATTTCACGTTTATGCGAATTGTTTGGAGCCAAGTTTGCCAATGTTCAACCGCATTCGGGTGCTAGTGCTAATTTGGCGGTTTATCTTGCACTTCTTCAGCCTCACGATACCATCATGGGCATGTCTTTGGCAGCAGGCGGGCATCTTACTCACGGAGCACAACGCACCATTTCGGGCATGTGGTTAAAATCAGTGCAATATGGCATTCGTCTTGATGATGGCTTAATCGATTACGAACAAGCCGAGCAACTCGCCAGAGAGCATAAACCAAAAATTATCGTGGCGGGAATTTCTTCTTACCCACGCATTGTTGATTGGGCGCGATTCCGTAAAATCGCCGACGAAGTTGGAGCGATTTTAATGGTTGACATGGCACATATTGCCGGCTTGGTTTGTGCCGGAATTTATCCGTCGCCAATTGGCATCGCCGACGTCGTAACTTCAACGACCCACAAAACTTTACGCGGTCCTCGCGGGGGAGTAATCTTAACTAATAATGAAGAGCTCGCTAAAAAAATTAATTCAGCAGTATTCCCCGGATTACAAGGCGGACCATTGATGCATGTAATCGCTGGTAAAGCAGTGGCGTTCGCTGAAGCACTTCAACCTGAATTTAAAATTTATGCTCAACAAATTGTTGACAACGCCAAAACTTTATCCCAAACTTTAATCGAAGGCGGTTTGAAAATTACCACGGGTGGCACTGATTGCCATTTGATGGTGGCAGATCTTACTCCGCTTGGAAATATAACGGGCAAAGAAGCCGAACATTCTCTCGAAAGAGCGGGTTTGACTTGTAATAAAAACGCCATTCCTAATGATCCGCGAAGCCCTTTCGTTACTTCAGGATTACGTTTCGGAACGCCAGCTGGGACAACTCGAGGTTTTAAACAACAAGAGTTTAAATTAATTGGCACGATGATCGCCGGAGTGTTGTCTGGATTGGCTAATAACGGTCCTGAAAATAATCAAATAATCGAGCAAGAAATTAAATCGCAAGTCGAAATTTTGTGTAAAAAATTCCCAATTTATTAATCAAAAATTTTAAAATTATGAGCGCCATTAAATTAGTAACTTCAACACTCTCACCCTTCGGACATCGCGTTGAAATGTGCTTAATTGAAAAGAAAATTTCTTACGAAAAAGTTGATGTCGATTTAGCCAATAAACCCGATTGGTTTATTCAAGATTCTCCACTCGGCAAGGCTCCAATCATATATGGCAACGGGCGTCCGCTTTTTGAATCAATCGCCATTTGCGAATATTTAGAAGAGTCCTTTCAAGATATTCCACTTCATTCCAAAGATGTTTACACCAAAGCTTGGCATCGCGGTTGGATGGAATTTTGCAACGGCTTAATTTCTTCAATTTTCGCAATAGCTTTGTCTTTAGATCAAAAATCTTTCGATGAAAAACTCGACGAAGCTCGTAAAAAAATTAAAAATTTAGAAAAATATTTAACTGCTGAACCATTTTTTAGCGGTCAGCATTTTTCCTTAATCGATGTTTGTTTCGCCACCGCCTTTACTCCGGCAATGGTTATTCGTGCAAATTACGGAGTTGAAATTTTTGATGAAGAAAGTCGTACCGATAAATATATTCAAAAATTAATCGAACGCGAATCCTTTGATAAAGTGATTCCAGACGATTATGATGATGTCTTGGAAGATTTTTTACAAAGAAAAAATTCGCATCTTTTGAAGTTGGTTAGTAAGCCTTAATCACTATTTAAAAAAATTAAAATCTAAAAAATTAAATTAATAGTTTTTTAGTTTTTCAATAATTTTAAAATTTAGTGGCTATAATGCTTTTGGTTGATATAATTTAAAAAATCCATTTAGCAAATTTAATTTTGCTTCAATTAATCTTAAGAAAATAAAATGAAAAATACTGCAAAAGTTATAGTCAAAGCCCATCACGAGAAGCGTTTGATCGAAGGAAATCCTTGGATATTTTCCAATGAAATTGAAAATTTTTCTTCGTTAAAAAATCTGGAAAAAGGTTCGTTAATTGAAATCGAAATTTATAAACAACCACATTTCGCTTTGGCTTATTTCAACCCACACAGCCTGATTTCGTGCCGTATTTTAAGTTATAATTCCGTTGAAAAAATTGATGAAAGTTTTTTTATTAAAAAAATTAATCAAGCCAAAATTTTGCGTGAAAAATTTTTTGATAAACCATTTTATCGCCTCGTAAACTCTGAAGGCGATCGTCTTCCTGGCCTTATTGTTGACCGCTTTGATAATATTTTTGTTTGTCAAATTTCCACTGCTGGCATGGAAAATTTAAAGCCATTTTTAATTTTGGCTTTGAAAGAAATTTTTCAAAATTGCCAAATTATTTTCAAAAATAATTCCGAACTTCGTGCTCTCGAAAAACTCGAATCAAGCCTTGATTTTGAAAGCGTTGACGACGTTGAAATTCCTGAAAAAATCACTGTTATTGAAAATGATTTAGAATTTACAATTGATTTAAAAAACGGACAAAAAACCGGTTGGTTTTTTGATCAAGCCATCAACAGAAATTTCGTGGCTTCTATGGTTAAAGATTGCGATGTTTTTGATGGCTTTTGTTATGTCGGAGGCTTTGGAATCAATGCTGTAAAGGCTCAAGCTCGAAGCGTAATTTTCGCCGATAGCTCGAAGGAAGCACTTGATTTAACTCGCGAAAATTGCCAAAAAATTGTTGAGAAATTTAACCCCGCTTGCCAAACTAGTTTTTACAATAAAAAAATCTTCGATTTACTTGAAGATGCCGAATTTCAAAAAAAGAGTTTTGATGTTATTTTGCTTGATCCGCCAGCTTTTGTTAAAAATAAAAAAGACCTTTTTTCGGGTCTTCGTGGCTACGAAAAACTTGTCAAACTCGCCTGCCCTTTGCTCAAAAAAAATGGTTATCTAGTAATCACTTCTTGCTCGCATCACGTTTCTTCGCATGATTTAGTTTTGGCGGTGCAACATGCTTTACATAAATCGCATAAAAATGGCAAATTGATTCGCACCTACGGGGCAGGCTTTGATCACCCAATCCATCCAGCTTTGAAAGAGAATGAATATTTAAAATGTTTAACTTTTTTTATTGAATAAATTATGAAAATATTGGTCACGGGAGCACTTGGTCAAATTGGCTCCGAACTCTCGCTCGCTTTAAAAAAAATTTACGGCGAAAAAAATGTTATAACTTCTGATTTACATTCCGCAAATATTAAAGAAGAATTTCAGCCTTACGAAACGCTCAATATCCTAGATAAACAAGCCTTGGCAACCGTTATAAAAAAACACGAAATCACCACAATTTATCATTTGGCGGCGATTTTATCGGCAACGGGCGAAAAAAATCCGCAATTATGTTTCGATGTCAATATTATCGGTCTCTACAATGTTTTAGAAGTCGCTCGTGAGTTGAAAATTAAACAAATTATTTGCCCAAGTTCGATTGCGGTTTTTGGTCCCGAAACCCCGCGCGACAATACTCCGCAACAAACCGTGATTTTGCCAAAAACTATGTATGGACTTTCCAAAGCTAGTGGTGAGTTACTTTGCGATTATTATGTACAAAAATATAATATCGATATTCGTGGTCTGCGTTATCCCGGATTAATTAGTTACAAAACGCCACCGGGGGGCGGAACCACAGATTACGCCGTTGAAATTTTTTATGAAGCTTTGAAAAATAAAAGTTATAAATG
>CAXNDB010000023.1:0-7763 GCA_964201025.1 Rickettsiales bacterium UBA1997
GCTTAAAAATTTCGCAAGCTCAACTCAACAACCGCAACACTTTGCTTGGAATAATGATGTTCGCTGGCTTTGATTTTTATAGCAAAGAATGGTGGCATTATCAATTATTTGATGCCAGAAAATTTGACATTATTTAGTTTTCTTAACCGCCTCAACACTTCAACGCTTAACACAAAATTATAAGTTTTTAATTAATAATTTTTTTTCTTAAAATAATTAGAAAAATTATTAGTAAAATGTCTTATATAAAAACAATTAAATTATTTTAAGTAAATAATTTGTATATTTATTGTGCATTTTAGTTAGTAGCAAAATAATAAAAATCTGTTAACTATTTAAAATATTAATTATTTTTATTAAAATGACAATTTCCGCCAGCTTTCTTGATAGTTTATCGCGATTAAAAATTGATATTATTATTTTAAACTTTTTTCTCAATATTTTTAAAATTAAATATTTCTCGTTACCACTTCATTTTGTAGATTCAAATACATATTTTTAAACTATCAAATTCTTATCAAAGACAATTATAAATATGCTCGATTTCTTGCTAAAAAATCAACCAGAATTTCTTAAAAAATTTCGTGAATATTCGCAAGAAAACTTTGTTTTTTATAAAGTGGTTGAGGATTACATTAAAGAAGCAGGAATAACGACAACTCCTTTTTCGGATAAAATTTCTACAACTCATATTTTCGACAAAACTCATAATGACAATGTTTTCGAAATAACTTTTAGTGATAATTTAAATTTTATTATGGCAAAAAATAAAATAGTTGAAGAGGATGGAACCTGCAAAGCTTATATATTAATTGATAACCAATCCGGCTCGACTAAAATGAATTGTCACGTAAATAATTATAGTAAAAATCCCTTTCCGATTGATTTTACCCTAGAAGGAATTGGCTCCGTTGAGCATTTTTTTCACAACGAAGATTTTTCAAAGATTCATGAAATAAAATTCGGCACTTGGCTTTTTCCAGATAACGCAGAAGAATTTCGCAGTGGCAGAATTTTAAATTTATTTCCGGCAATTTTAAGTAAAAATAAACCATCGATTGAAATAAGATTTTCTCAAGCTAAAGATAATGTAGCCTTTCAAATTCAATTTAATTCGGGTAAGTCAAGAGAAGAGGAAGGTCAAATAAATGATTTCAATATTTGTTTTTCAATTGATAAAACAAGATCGGATTATTTAATATCAGCTCACAGAAATCCAGTAGAATTAAGGTCTTACATGATTGCTAATCTTAAAGATGCAACGCAAACACTTGTAAATGACAGCATAAGTAAATGGCTTTCTGGGGAAATAGATATTAAAAATATTTTATCTGAAGCTGATAGCGATGAGATTAAAATAACTTATGAAATTTTGCCTGATAAATCTTGCGACCACACTTTTTCTCAAGAAGTCACGATAAGTGAATTGCTTTCTCGGGCAATTAATTTAGAAAATTTACCACTTAAAACCGCTATTAAAGAGAGTAAAATACCTCGCAAACCTCATCCCAGCGAAGAAGAATTACAAGAAATTGAAAAATGTGACGAAGGCGAGTCGCGATCAGTTTCAAGACCCGCATATGATGAAGAAAAATTTCCAAATCAAAAAACTAAAAATCCACAAGTTAGAAATATCAATCAAGAAACTTCGTGGGTTAGGCTTTAATTATAAAGTTTACAAAAAATATATTTAGATTTTTAATCAATTTAGATAATAAAATTTAATAAACTCAAATTACCAATCTCTTTTACTTCATCTTCATTTCCATTTTTAAATATTCCGTTGCATATTTTTATTGTTCAAAATTTATTAAAATAATTTATTATAATAAGTTGTAAATTAACTAGTTTTATTTCAAATTACTCTTTAATAACATGAATTAATTTATTTTAAAATATATGCTAGACCAAAATTCTGCAAGAAATGCTTTCTCGGAATTTTTAGAAAAAATTTTAGGTCTCGATCCATTCTTGAAGCCGAATGACCATGAAAAATTGCTTAATGAATACTTTCACGAATTCCAAACTTCACTAGGAATTAAAAATCATCTTGATGTGGCTAATTTATTTACTGCCCTAGTAAATTACTCATCCCCAATTCCAACTCTTATTACAAATTCAAAATTACCAAATGCTATAAATTTGACCACCTTAAAAAACGGGGACATTGCAAAAGGATACCCTGGATGGATCAACGATATTCATTCAATTACCGATAAAATCGTCGATCCAAAAACGCGAGAAGTAGCTTTAATGCCATTGTTAATGCATAATTTTAGCAAAGACTTTGATTTTAGCAGTCAAATGACCGAATTAGTTGATGGTCTTAGATGCTCAGATGATTCAAAATTACAATTAGATCCCGAATCTTTAACAAAAATCTCGTTGGAAATTGTCGAATATTTTCAGAGATTTGAGGCGCCTTATCAATCTGCAAGCTCTCGGCAGATGAATTTAAGACAAATGTTTGGAATTTTACAAACATTTGAAGGTTTTCAAAAATTTGGTTTCGCAGTGAAAGCACCCACAAAAAGAAATTCTTGCAATCAAAGTGAATTTGCCAATTCCGCAAATCAATTTCTCAGGATTGGTTACAATCCTTCATTAGATCCCACATCAATCTTGGGCATGTGGCTCAATGGCGAGATAGATTTGAGTAGTTATGGCATCCAACAACCTGAGACAATAGAACATGAAGCTTTTCACATGTATTTGCACATGTTTTATCCAAATATTAAATTAGCACATATTGATGATTTAAAAATTTTTCAACCATTGCTAAATTTAGGAAATCTTGTTCCGATGAGTATTTTAGGCACTTCTCACTCTTCCTACATTCCAAATAACTATATAACTGAAGGCGTTGGTGCACTCGATAATTTACTTGTGGCGGCCACTCGAAATAGTGGGATACCTTTTAATCTTCCCGAACATTGTAATTCGCCATTTAAAGCACCTGGCGATCTATTTAGAAAATTTTGTTTCGACGGAAAACCCCCAAGACTTCAGATGGACACCCCTTACAGTTCATCGTTAAATAAACTACAGGCTCTAAATAGAATTACAAAAAAAACCCCAGATCAATTATTGACGGAATATGCTTTAAAAACACTTCAAGTTGAGTGCTTTACAGCCATTACTAGGGGATCACTTGACGTTATTGCTACATATTTAGAATTAGCAAAAGAAAGGAAGGAAACTTTATTATCTGTAGGAGAAAATGCCAGCAGAATAGGCTTTATCGCCATGAATGAAAATTTAGATTCGGCAACTAATATTGCACTTTTTTCGGGATTAATAACTTTGGCAAAAATGATCGAAGCAGGATCAAAAATGCTTGGAATAGGATCTCCGCAAGAATCAGCACAAAAATTAGTTGGAGATATTAGTAAAGCTATAATCGGCGAAGAAATGACTGCAAAAATTAGCGATATAACTAGGTGGACTCCAAATTTAATAAAAAATTTAATACGTCAATCTCTTTTTGTATTCACTCTTTATGCAATTGATACCGCAATTAAAAATTCACAAAACAAAGATGATAAAATTCAAACTCCGAAAATTGATGGCCAGATTCTCGTCGCTGGGGTGTCAGCAATGAGTTCGGCATTGATTAGTGGCGTAGTTAACGTGGGTGCTGATATTTTTTTTAATAGACGACCACAAGCGGATCGACAAGAAGAAGGTGTCTCTCGGAATGCAGTGGTGATTGAAATTTCAAGCCCTTCTACTACAGTTGTAGCTGATCTTGTTCGCGTTGGGGCTATTCAAGCCAACCCTCTTCAAACTATTCCTCTTCAATAAAATACTATTTAAGTCCGCATTATTTAATACGAGTCAAGCCCACATTAAATTTGAACAAAATTTAAGACTATTTTTGTAATTAATTTTAAAATTAATCAAAAAACATTGTTTAAAATCATAATATTTTTAAACTAAAATTAGTTTTATATAAAAATTTTTAAATCATGCGAAATATTGTCATTCTAAGCTTAACACTATTTACAATTTTTACAACTTCATGTAATGGCTTAACCAAAAAATTGTGGAATTGGCATAATTACGATGAAGAATTTAAACATTTTTTAATCAATTCACAAAATGGTTATGTAGTTTTTTTAGCCGAAAAATTTCATTATGTTTTTATTGATAATTCCAATTTGATGAAAAATATTTTATTATGGAAAGACCGCCGAACCCTTTATATTGATACTTCGGCAACTGAAATTCATATCGACAAAAATAATCAAGCTCGTGGCGAAGTTTTAATTCGCAGTTTTTCCGAAAATTTAATGCCTCATCGCGAAGCTTTTTTGATCAATCATAACTTCAAAAAGGATGATAAAGGTTGGTATTTGAAACTTAAAATTTTTGGCACGCGCTATCTCGCAAATCCGAATATTCACGGCAATTTCCCGCAATTAGACTTAAGTTATAAAATTAAAATTGCCGAAGATTTAGCAAAAGGTGAGATTTTAACGGCAACCGCCCTCACCCCAATAGCTATAACCGCCGACGGCATTATCACCATCGGCAAAATTTTACTTTCGCCTTTTGGAAATTAAGTTTTTTATTATTTAAATTATTTTATGATTTATAAAATTTTTCAAAATTCCTCTTGCCTTAAATATTTTCTTTTTTTATTATGCGAAAATAATTATTTTAACAAACCCAACTAAAAAAATATATGCCACAAACACCAATAATTAACGATCTCAATATGTTCGACACCTTAAGTTTTTCCCAAAAAATGCAAAAATCTGGCATGACTGAAATCCTCGCCAATGAACTTGCCTTGAGCCTTCGCGATATGAATGTTAATCATTTTGATTTACTTTTAACTCGAGAAGAATTTCAAAGATTTGAAAAAGAAATCCGCAATGATTTTTATAATTTTGAGAAAGAAATTCATGCTGAAATCGACGAAGTTCGAAATGATATCGACGAAGTTCGCCACGAAGTTAAAGAAGTTCGAATTGAATTCAAAAATGAAATTGAAAAATTGGTTACCAAAACCGAATTTAATACCAAAATTAAAAATTTAGAACTTAGCATTACCATTAAAATGGGTTTCATTATGACTGCGGGCATAAGCGTTTTGGGAATGATGATTAAGATGTAATTTAGAAATTCTTTGCTTGAATTTCAAATTATTAATATTTTATTTATAAAACATTTTTATGGCCCCGATTGAGCATTAATTGATTGCGCGGGCGAAGCAAAAAATTAGCAAATATAATTAGTTAATTTGGCATTACTTATCTTGCCCGCATTTCTTTACCAATTTTTGGATTAACAGCTATTGAGCTCGGCTTATTCAATAAAATTTTACTTAATTCTTCAACGATTCTATCTAAAAATAAACTATCTTGACCTTCTTGAAACAAAGATTGGCCTTGCTTCTCTAGCTCGATTGCGCCTAAAATTAAATTAATTCTTTTTTCACTTAAACCCTCAAAAAATTTACCTCTTTTATCCGCATCTAAAAGAGAAATTTGTTGCACAAAATCACTTTTTTGCTCCTCATCGCCATATTTAAGAATAAGTTTTGTGAAATTATTTTTAACTTCAGAAGAGGGGAATTTCCAATCTAAAAATCCATTAATTTTAACTTCTTTTTCTTTCAATAAAAATCCTATTTTTTTAATATCGCCCTTATCGAAAGAAATATTATTTTCAAAAATACGCCAAAGATAATTTTGTAAACCCAACGGAAGCAACTTATCTTGAAATTTTTCATCATCACTACAAAGTTTTTCTTTTATAATTTGAGCTTTAAAATTATCAAATTTCTGCTCCACGATTGGCAAAAAT
Organism: Rickettsiales bacterium UBA1997; assembly: GCA_964201025.1. Classification (GTDB taxonomy): domain Bacteria; phylum Pseudomonadota; class Alphaproteobacteria; order Rickettsiales; family UBA1997; genus CAILUF01. Next base: position 5,815 of record CAXNDB010000023.1, read on the forward strand.
TTTGTTATCGATCCTTCTTTTTTACTAATTGCTTTTTGACATTCTTTATTAAAACTCCTCTCGTAAAAATCATAAATTTTTTCAAAAATTCTAGTTTCGCCAATAAAATCTTTTTCAATTTTTTTGACACTTTCGATCAATTTTTCAGTGGCATTATTAACAATTTCTTGCTTTAACTCTTTATGAGGCTGATATCCTTCCCCTCCGTGCTCTAGAGTTGTCGGATCGAAAGTAAAAAGCTCACTTTCGTAGATTATCTCCAAAATATAACGCGTTAATAAGCGCATGCTTTTGATGGCGCAATTTCCTCTTCTTTGTTCTTTGGTTGGAATTGAATAAGTTATTGATAAAAATTCCATTTCATCAATTTTTTGCTCCTCTAATATTTTTGCAAATTCTTTATAAAAAACTTCAGAATCTTTTTCTTGCGAAGTTTTTTCAACAAAATTTTGAAAATATTGATCTTTGTCTAATCCAGTGGATTCAAGCTTAAGAGATAATGGCACTTTAAGCTCTAAAATTGTTGCACCGTTAATGTAAAATGTATTGCCAATTTTTTGATCATCACAAACTTTATTACCATCACAATAACTAATCTTTGTTAAATGATCATCATCAACATGAAATATAAAATAAGCTCTGTGACCCCTTAATCCAGATTTATAAATGTGAAGGCTTTTATTTTTTTCACTCCCCTCTTGGAGCTTTATTTCCGCAACTTCTTTTTGAGTTATTTTTTCATAAATTTCAACAAGATTTTTAATTAAACCATCTAGCAAATCTTCTTTTTTTGGCAAAAAAGTGGGAAGTATTTTTTCTAATTGACCCTTACTAAATCCTTGACCCAAATCACCATAAAAAAGTTTTAAAAAATTAAAATTTTCAACAAAATCAATAATATTATTGATTTCTTCGGTCGCCAAATCTCTACCAAATTGTTTTTGAAAAATAATTTTTAATGTATTTTTACAATCCTCCGAAGGTTCTTTATAAAACATCAGAATATTAAACATAATAGGGGTTTCGCCAGATTCATTTTCTTGCTTTAAAATTTGTGGATTGATATCAATTATTGCACTTATAACTTCTAAATTATGCTGCTCTATTGCAGAAAAAATTGAAATTTGCTGATCTTCTTTCTCTTGTTGATCTGACTGAGTTGGCATCGCATTAAATATGATTAAATTAATTAAACTGGGCTAAATTATAATCAAAAATATAGGATGAAATCGTATCGAAATTGTAAATTTTAAAAAAATTTGTTAACCAACATGCTCCATAAAAAAACCAAATAAAATAATTTATAGAATAATTATGAGTTTTTGCTAAGAGCAAAATAATTATATTTTAAAAATATTAATTATTTTTTTATTTATAAAATACAAAGTCATTTAATATATATAAAATTTTGAGCGCTTTGAAAGAAGTGTATTAAAAATAATGATCAGAATCTTTTGCATCTTATGCCAAATCCATTGATTAAATTTAATAACGCGAAAATGTCGAGAAAAAAGTACCGGGTTACTTTTGTTTTCTCCAATTTAAAAAATACTCGTCAAGCTTACGAGGTCATCACCCTCCCCTTGCGGGAGGGTCGAAATTGCAAGGCAATTTCGGGGAGGGGTAATAAAGAATTTCATAAACTCAAATGCTCAATTAAATCCAAATAGTTTCACCCCCTCCCAAAATTTTCTTGCAGAAAATTTTACCCTCCCGAAAAGCCTTACAAACCTACGAATTTCTACAAGCTCGTAGGGTTGCAAGCCTCTTGCGGGAGGGTGATGAGCCCGAATGCGTTGCAAGATCAAAAACCCAAAACTTATCGCGGATACGGCGATTTACTCGCCGTGGAGCGATTCAGCTTAAAAGCTAAATTTGCGTCAGGTTATTCGCGTTTAAAAAATAGCCTAAACGGCTATTTTTAGCAAATAACGGGACAAGGAGCGAAG
>CAXNDB010000024.1:0-7661 GCA_964201025.1 Rickettsiales bacterium UBA1997
CTCCTTCAAAAAAATATTTTATTTTTTTAGTATTTGATGCTAAATCCTTTTCGGCTTTTATTTCTTTATAAGTGATCATAATTTTTTCTTAAAATTTATCGAAATTTTTTAACAAAACCATGATACTTTTTGAAAAATAGATAAACAAATTATTTTACTAAAAATTTTATATGTTTTGCCAATTTTTTTATCAAAAAAATTATGTTAATTTAATAAATCACAAAACTATTCATTTTATAAATTTATTTTTTAATTATCGGAATATCAATTGCACTCATTGATTCAATATTTCCTTTATGAATTATAATTTGTAAACACTTGCCACCAATTTGGAGGCAAGAATTAAGAAATAAATAATGCACCTCTTGAGGCGACAGAAAAAAGCTATCTTTTATTTTTCTTGGATCCCTAACTAATGATGTTATGCCGCATATAAAAGCTTGGGTATAACTATAATACAATTCCTCCTGTTTTAATGAAAGTAAATGATTATATAATTCGGGATAGTTAATCCCAAAAAACATAACCTTACCAGAAAATTCTTTATGCTCTAATTCTAGAAAATATTCCATTATTGTTTTTAAAATATTACCATTTGTCGTCATATGATTAATAATAATTTCTTCAGAAAAATACCATAATCCACAATGATTAAAATTGGCAAACAAAGGATTTCTGTTGTATTTTACTTCATCATTTATCTTGTGCTTAATTAACCACAGTTTAGATTGAAACTTGACTATCTTCGTCAAAATATCGCCACTATAATTATCAACAAAAAAACATCCCGCCATTCCTTCGGTTATAAATTTTTTGTATGTATAAATCGATATTTTCGACATAATTTTTGATTAAACAAATTAGATTCCAAAAAAATTATCTATGATTTATATTTTAATCAATAAAAAATTCTGCATTTTAAATGAAATTTTCAAAAGAACTTAATCCAAAAAATCATAAACAAAAATTTTAATCATCAATCATCCCAACGCTTTGCGAGAGAGTGGGCGCAAATGTCTCGAGGATTAATTAAGACATTTAAAATCGTGAAAAATTAAAAAGCCTTAGATAATCAATAATATAAATCCAAAGAAAAAACTTTTTAAAATTGAATTTTTATTTTGGTTTTTTTGTGGTGATAAATCTTGATAACACCAGCTTTTTAACCACCAATAATTAAAAAGCCTTAGATAATCAATAATATAAATCCAAAGAAAAAACTTTTTAAAATTGAATTTTTATTTTGGTTTTTTTATGGTGATAAATTTTGATAACACCAACTTTATAACCTCTCACAACTCATGAATTGCAATTTTATTTACAATTCATTAGCCCACTCCCCCGCAAAGCATTGGGGATATTATTTCACATAAATTTTAAGTCTCATCGCCCGCGTAAGCACGACCAATAATCCCGTCGTTGCGTCAGCACGACTGAACAAAACTTCGTTGCGCCCGTCGTTGCGTCAGCACGACCTAAAAATTATTCGTTGCGTTAGCACGACTGAATAAAACTTCGTTGCGCCCGTCGTTGCTTTAAGCACGACCTAAAAATTCTTCGTTGCGTTAGCACGACCTAAAAATTCTTCGTTGCGTTAACACGACCTAAAAATTCTTCGTTGCACCCGTCGTTGCGTCAGCACGACAAAATAAACTTCGTTGCGCCCTTCGTTGCGTTAGCACGACCTAAAAATTCTTCGTTGCGTTAGCAAGACAAAAAAATATTTTTCTTATTTATTATAATTTAAACTTTAATTATTATTAATATTTACTTTACTCAAATTTACTAGAATTTACTCAACTTTACTTAATTTTACTTAATTTTGCTTAACTTTGGTTAATTTAAAAATATGCCTTTTAGCCTTCTAAATAAAGCCTTTATAGCAATCACTCTATTTAAAAAAATTATAACAAATTATTTTTCAAATTAAATTTATGTAAACAGTAGTTTTCTTTATAAAAATCTATCTGGTTTGCGATGTAAATTATACAATAAAATTATACTTCTTCACCGATTAATAAATCGCATATGAATAATCAATTTTTCAAGATTTTTACCCAGAAAATAAAGCCTAAATTATCTCAATTATCATATCTAAATATTTGATTGATTAATCAAATTTTAATTACATATTTTTATCCCTAAATCCTACAAATTTTAGTCGCACTAAATTAGACGAATCTTTCTGCGGATCCTCTAAAGCGTAAAAGGAATTTTTATAATTTTATTTAAATATGGTGATTAATATTAAATGTTTTTAGTTTAGATCCTCCGCTTTGCGAGAGAGCGGGCACAAATGCTCAGAGCTGATATTTGAGACATTTAGAACCGTGAGAAATTAAAAAGCCTTAGCTAATCAATGATATAAAAATCCAAAATAAAAATTTCTTCAAATTGAACTTTTATTTGGTTTTTTTATGGTGATCAATCCATTGATAACACACCACTTTTTAACTAAAAATTAAAAAGCTTGGAAATAATCAACGATATAAAATCCAAAGTAAAAATCTTTTCAAATTGAACTTTTATTTGGTTTTTTTATGGTGATCAATCCATTGATAACGCCAGCTTTATAACCCTCACGATTCACGAATTGCACCTTCCTTTACAATTCATTAACCCACTCCCCCGTAAAACGGAGGACTTAAAATTAAATAATTTTAGAAAATTAAAATCATCAATCCAAATCGCTTTAACAATTTTTTCGATCTCCTTTTTTAAAATAAATTAAGATTTTCCATCAAATCATTTTAATATTTTTTTCAATTTTACTTTTCAAATTAAATGAAAATTATTAATCAAAATTTTTTTTAACTTTTACAAATCTTTTTTGCCTGATTTTTTCAAGCAAAAATCAATTAATTTAAAGTCTCAAATCTCTTTATTTAAAGCTTCTTTGAACTTTTTTCAAAAAAAATTAAAATTATTATCATAAAATTCTTAAAAGCTTTTCGATCAAGTATTCTAAAAAATTTTTCGACCCCTCTTTTTAATTTAAAACAAGATTTTTGATCAAATTTTTTCGATCTTTTTGTAACCTCGATTCAATTGATTCGCCAAATTAAAAATCAATCAATTCAAGGCTTCAGATTCAAATTTTTTAAAATATCATTTTTTAACTATTTTTCATTGCATACCTCCTATTCCAATTACCATTCTTAAAATGGCGATTAGAGTTAAATAATTTATATTCAAAATTACATTTTTTAACCATATAAAAAACTATCATTGGTTAATTCATGTTGCCCCAATAGCGTTAAAGAAAAATCTGAATTATTATCAAAAATTACCGTATTTAGGTTATTATCAATTTTATAGAAAACTGGCTTAATCCCTTCTGGTTGTTGATAATTATTAGCATCCAAGTATTTATAAATTGCATTATATTCAAAATTTTTAAAAGAAATTCTGTCAAAATTAATTTCAAAATCTGCAATTAAATCTGGGTTGTTCAAAGTTGAATCCGCTTTATTTTCGTAAAGGAAAATATCAGCTCCCGCGCCACCATAAAGTTGGTCCGATCCAACGCCACCACCCAGCAAATCATCGCCATAATAAGCCTTTAAAATATCATCACCCTCTTCGCCAAATAATTCATCATTACCGAGTGCTGATTGAATATTATCATCACCATTTCCGCCAAAAATTTCATCATCTCCCGAGCTTGACCACAATATGTCATCGCCGGCACCGCCATAAATTTTTATATCACCATATATAAAGTTAAATGAAGTCATATCGACAATGTCATCCCCCTCTCCCGCTTGAATTTCTTCAATATCACTAAATTTGGCGATTTCTCCAAAATCCGAAAGATTTTGATCGTCCAAAAACAAAGCATCATCATTTTGGGTTAAGTTCAAAATATCATAACCTAAACCGCCATCAAAACAGTCAAAACTCTTGATTTTGTTATTCACATCAAATTCATCTCCCGAATAAATATTCCAAGCTGTAAAATTTATTTCTTCATTATTTTGCCATTTAGCATCTTCGACATAAAAGATTTCATCATCGCCATTTTCCGCAGAAATCACATCATTTGATAAGGTTTTAGCATAAATTTTATTATTATGATCATCGCCATTTATTTGATTTTTATTAATCACCTTATTTGCATCTTGAGCAATATCTCGTGATAAATTTACTTTAAAAAATTGCTCAATTTCTCCGCCATTTTCATCAAAAACAATAATTTTAAAATTTAACCTTCCCGCTCTTGGAATTTTAGTTTCCAAAATTCCAATTTCTTGATTAAAATTTAGCCAATTTGGCAATTGGTCAAAACCCGCCAAAGATAAATCGAACCTAATTTTATCGGCGTCCGCATCTTGAAAATATTGATTAAAATCAATTTTAATTTCTTGATTAACTTTAAATGAAACATCATTTATAAAGCCTTCTGGCTTATCATTTTGTTGATTAAAATAAACTAAAATTTTTTGACTTTTTGCATCTTGATCGATGATTTCAATTTCATCAAATCCACTAAAATTATTTACAACTTTATAAGTTACGATTGGCGAAATTTGATCAAAAATAAAATTACCAGAACGACTGTGAAAAGTTAAGTTTTTAAGTTGTTTTTTGTCATTAAAAATTTTCTGAAAATATTCTTGATTAAAAATTATTTCTTGATCTTCTGCAAAAATTAAAAACTGTTGTGGAATGTTTATTTTAGAACCATCGGCAAATTCTATTAAATCAATTTTTGGATTATTAATAAATTGATTTTCGATAATAATTTTATGATTTTTTGTGTTATCGGTAAAAATTTCTAAATTATTTTCAACTCGTTGCAAGAAAAGATTTTCTAATTTTATTGCATTTGAAAATTTGATTGAATCAGCAATATCATTTCCACTTTCAATAATTTTATCAACACCATGATTTTCATCAAAAAGATAAATATCATTGCCACCATTTCCAGAAATTAAATCATTGCCAAAACCAGCATTTATAAGGTTAGAAACATTATCACCAATAATTTCGTCATCAAAATTTGAGGCTATAATATTTTCAATTTCTCGAATAATTATTTTAGAATTTTGTTGGTTTTTTTGAATAAAATTATTGATTAAATCGACTTTGATTGGAGCTAAAAAATTATTAAGATTAATTTGATCAATTCCACCTCCACCAATTATTTCTTGATTACTTTCTCCGCAAAAAATTATATCATTACCCGCTTCCAAATATATTTTGTCTGCCCCAAGATAAGCGTCCACAATATCATTGCCATCGCCTCCAAAAACCATATCATTGCCCAGTCCGCCATTGATAAAATCATTGCCTTTTCCACCAAAAATTTCATCATTTCCTTCGTCACCAAAAATAAAATCATTACCGGATCCGAGCCATAATTTATCATTTCCCAAACCACCTCGAACTATAAGTTTATCAATCGAAAATTTTGGCGAAGTAAAATTAATTATATCATCACCATCAAAGGCAAAAATTGCTTCAATTGATTTTATTCGCGATGGCGAATTTGCTAATTGAGAATTATCGTCGAATGATAAAAAATCATTGCCATTGGTCATTAAAATTGAATTAAAACCCTCTCCGCCATCAAAATTATCATTACTTTTGTTGTAACCGGTAATTTCAAAATTTTGTGAATTATAAAAATTTGTAGTAGAATAGTGAGAAATTTTATTATATAAAAAATCAACCTTATTTACCGATTCCAAATATTCATAGCTAGAGCTTCTAAACGGCTCATATTGAACTCGCGATGACGCAATTGAAATCGCATATTGAGAAGTTTTTCCAATATTGGTTAAATCGTAAGAACTTTCGAAAACACTATTTTGCTGAGAATTTGATAAATTTATAAAATTATTATTTGGTTTATAAAAATAATATTCTGGCGATGGCGGAATATTGCCAACCAATATTTTCGAAAGCATTGCTTCACGGTTTTTATAATAACCAATTTCATCACTATAAATTTGTTGTTCCAGTTTTGTAAATTTACCGTCAGCTTCATAATGCAAAATATCGTCGCCCTTCATGCCGAAAAGCTTATCATAACCGCCGCCACCAAATATTTCATCATTAAAATCTGAGCCGAAAATTTGATTATTTTGCTCATCTCCAAATAAAATTTGCCCAGAATTTTCGCTAAATAAAATTTTTGATTCACCATTTAAGGCATAACCAATTTTCAGATTTTCTTGATTTAAATCATTGATTTTTGTGTCTAAAAAAACAATTTTTTGATCTTGATTAATATTCAATTCAAGATTTTTTTCAACCTGCTTAGCACTAGCAATTATCTGAGCAAAACTTAAGGGATTTTTATAATCAATTTTTATAATTATTTTATCATTATTTTTATCAAAATCCTCAATAATATCTATTGTTTTTTGCTGATTTTTTATGGATTCAATAATAATTACGTCACTCCCAAAACCGCCATTTATAAGGTCGGAACCATCACCATCATAAATCAAATCATCTCCTTCTTCGCCATAAATTTTATCATTGCCACCGCCACCATAAATTACATCTCCTCCCAATCCACCAAAAGCATAATTATCGCCGGATTGCAGAGAAATTTTATCAGCCCCCGCTTCGCCATAAATTTTATCATTACCAAGTCCAGCATAAATTTCATCATCACCAAGCCCCGCTCGAACTAAATCATTTCCAGCTTCGCACTCAATTAAGTCAACGCCACTTCCGCCCCAAATTAAATCATTGCCCGAGCCACCCTTGATAAAATCATTGCCGATATCACCAAAAATTTTATCATCGCCTTCATTGCCATTAATTTGATCGTCACCCTCGCCCCCAGAAATATAATCATTTCCTTTACCACCATCAATAAAATCGGCACCATTTTGTCCAAAAATATAATCATCTCCAATACCTGATATTACTGAGTCATTGCCTGAATTGGCATAAATTATATTACCTTCTTTTGTCTCCTGATTAACTAAATTTAATGGAATTTGTTCGGCTAAATTTTTAACATAAATTCTGTCGTTGCCACCCTCACCAAAAACCTGATTTCCAAAATTTGAAATTATGATTTCATCCTCACCACCACCGCCAAAAATTAAATTTTCTCCAGCCAAATCTTGAATTAAATCGTTGCCTTCATTGCCATAAATTTCATCATTTCCTAAACTTCCATCAATATGGTCTTGACCCGCTCCACCCAATATTAAATCGTCATTGGTGCCACCATTTATGATGTCGTTGCCCGCACCGCCAAATAAAACATCATCGCCTTCGAAACCAAGAATTCTATCATCTCCCGAGCCCCCATTTATTTGATTTTTGTATAAATTTCCGTAAATATTTTCTGACCAAAAATTACCAATCGCCCTACTATTTTCTGAATCAAGATTGACAATTGGTTGATAAATTTCTCGCCAAACTTCATAATGCCCACCAAAAATATTGCGTTGTTTTTTAAAAGATTTCCATTCGATTTGGTTGAGAATTTCATTATCAATTTTTTCAATTTCACCCGCATTATTTTTAAAAATATTTTCGCTATTACTCACCCCAAAAAAATTAATTTTATTAATATCTTTGGTGATTAAAATTTGGTCTTGATAAGCATTTAAAAATTCTTGTTGAATCGAAACTTCTTGATTGATTGATGCATCAAAAGTAAATTTTGCAAAACCTAGAGCATCAAACTC
>CAXNDB010000025.1:0-7532 GCA_964201025.1 Rickettsiales bacterium UBA1997
GGAAATTCAGTGTTGATGGCGGTTTCTAAAATTGCACTTAATAATTTACCTTGAGCGATTGTTCGTGAACGATCTTCAATCATTCTTACTTCAACATTTTTTTCAGTTTTTGCAATTTTTTTAACATCATCCTCTTTTAAAACGATAATATTTTTTTCTTGGCCAACTCCAATTGGAGGACTGCCACCTTCCCTTCTATCAGAAAACACGACTATTGGCGAATATCTAGGCTCAAGAATACTATCTAAACTTTCTTTTTTATCATCTTCTTCATCAATTTTTTTAACCGCTTTTCCTTCTTCATTCGATTTTTTCATCTCTTCAATTAAAGCTTTTTTTTCTTTATCTTGATTTTCTTGCTGTTCTTTAAGTTGCAATTCTAATTCTTGAATTTTTTGATCTCGTAATTTTAAATCTTCGGAGCTTGCAACATCAGTATTTTGCTCAGATTTTTTATTGATTGAAATTGCATCTGGAGTGGCATTTGGCAAATCAGGATTAACTTGATTATTATCTTCCGCTTTTTTATTAACATCTTCTGATTTGTTTAATTTATTAATATCAACTAACTCGGAAGAATCAGCATCTTTGGGCAATTCGGGAATATCAGGAATCTCTGGCTTGCCTTGTTTTTCAAGTAATTCTGTATTATTTTTTTCATCTTTATCGACTTCGCTCAAATCATAAATCGATTTATCGTCTGTTTCTTTTGGTGCGACTTGCTCTCCTACTCCGGATTTCATTTCAATTGCATCTGATTGATTTATAACGGGCTCAAGAATTGGGGCCGAAGATTGCGTGCCAGAGAAAAAAATATAATAACAAATAAAAATTAAAACAATCGACGCAACAATAATTAATGCTGTATTTTTTTTATTAGCGGATATCGAAGAGCTTTCCTCCTTGACTTCGGCGACTATATCTTCATCCGCTTCAATATCTTGTTCTATTTGTTTTTGTGGTCTGGATCTCATTTTAAAAAATCAAATTTTTTGAATAAATTTATAGCAAGATTTATAAAATCATATTATTTTTTGTTGATTAAAAAAATTAATTATTTCTTCAAATACTCTTTCTTTATTTTTTGACGTTATAATTACGTGATTTTCACAATCTACTTCGATTAATTTTTTATCTTTTGATTGAATTTTATCAAATATTATTTTGCCACTAATCGGATTAACTACCGGATCTTTATTTGACTGAATAACCAAAGTGGGACATGAAATTTTATGCAAATTATCATCGCATAAAATCATAAGTTTTTCAAGTTCATAAACTCCTTTAATATAGTTGCGAGAGTAGTTAATATGAGGGTTTTCAGGAACATCTTCAATAAATTCCATTCGTCCTTTTTCAAGATTAAATTTTTCGAGTAATTCATTCCATAAATTAATTCCCGGAATCATTTTGGATTTAATATCGCGCAATTTTAATGCCGAATTAATTGACACAACACCCGCCAATTTATTTAAAGATTTTTTTTGCGAAGCACTTAAAAGCGATAACAAGCCACCGGTCGAGAAGCCAACAATAACAACCTTCGAACACATATTGTTCAAAGCACAATAACCTCGTTGCATCGATTCATACCAATCAAACCAAGAATAATTTTTTAAGTCAATTGGCGCCGTCCCGTGACCTTTCAAGCGAACGCTGTAAGTCTTGATGCCGAAGCCGTTCAAGAATTTAGCCAAATCTTCAACTTCTTTCGGGGCGGATTTATAACCATGAACCAAAACCACTCCAAAATTTTGAATTTTTTTCGGTAATTTTATATTACTATCCAAGAAAAATGGTGTGCCGATTGATTTATCTTTTGAAAAATTTTGATCAAAATTTTCTGAATAATTTTTTTCAAAAATTTTTAAATCTGCTTCATAAATATTTTTAAAAACTATCTTTTTTAATTCATCTTTGTCGATTGTGGAGACTTTCTTTACAATGCTGTTGGCGTTTTCTAAAAGAGCAAATTCTCGTAAAATAACTTGTAAAGTATTTTCAATTCTAATTTGATGAAAATCAAATTCTTTATTTAACAGATTTTTAAAAATTTCTATTTCATTTTCGGATATTTTTTTAATTAAATTTTGTTTTATTGCCAAGTTAAAAACACTATCAAATTCAAAACAATCTTCATCGGCAAAAATTTTAAAAATATTCTCTTCAAAAATAGATGGATTTAAGCGATATTTTTTGGTTTTGGCAATTAAAATTGCCGAGTAATAAACAACTCTTTTAATATAATTTATATCAACTCTCGATTGATGGGAATGCACTAAAGCTGATACAAAAATATGATCAAGATTTATTTGAACATCGGAATAAATTTTTTCCATAAAATCGCTAGTTAATTTCGAACGATAATATTTTAAAATAAAATTATTTTTGGTTTCACCTTTAATAATTGGAATTTTATTAATTACTCCGCGAGTTGATTTGATATATTCGCCAAGATTAATCGGGTCTCCGAAGCTAATATTGATATCGGCATCCAACAAAATATTGCCTTCAATTTCAAGCTCTTCAACAATTTGTTTTGGTAAGTTTTTTATTAAAACCCCAGCTAGAGACTTAATTTTATTATCTCCCGGACGAATTGGATAATAAGTAATGTTAACTGGAACTATTTTAGTTTGTAAGTCCTTATAAGAATCATGATAAGTTAATCCATTATTTATTTTATAATTATCAAGAGTTTGTTGATCTTTATTCTGATAAGCTTCAATTATTTCGGTGCGAAATAATTCAGATTTCAAAGCCAAAACCGAGGCTCCAGTTCTAACGGGCCCAACGCGATATGGAGTATTATTTATATAAAGACCATCATATTTTATTTCCTTACTTTTAATCATACTGCCTTCGGGATATATCATCCAATCAAAGGCGCCACTTACTAAATCTTCAATAATAATATTATCACGATTTGGATCTTTGGTTGAAACGGTTCCAACCGATCGCAAAAATTTACCAAAAACTCCGGCAAATATTTTCGAATCCGCCAAACATCTTACATGGCGTCCCGTTGCTTTGTTGATTAAATAAGGCACAAAAAAGGTTTCCGAACGCGTAAAATGATTGGCGACAAACATTACGGGTTGATGGGGAATTTTTTCGACTCCTGACAACGTAAACCTAGTTCCAAGAAGCTTTTCTAGGAGATTCATTGCCAATGAAGCGTAACGAAATGGTTTCGTGTTCATAAAAATTATTTAATCTCAAAAATTAATTTAATTTTTGAAGGGTTTTTAAGAAAAATTCTTTTCAAAAGTTAATTGTGAAATTTTTTGCAAATCGGTTACATTAATTTTTTGGGAATTTAAACTAATATTTTCCCCAATAACTTCGCCAATTTTGAAAATTAATATTTTATTTTTTTCGGCAATTTTTAAAAAATCTTTTAGATTGGAGCCTTCAATTGCAACAACATAACGCGATTGATCTTCGCCAAATAAAATGGCATTTTCATCACTAATTTCATCATTTTTTAAAGATGAAATATCGATTTTACAACCCAATTCTTTGGTTGACATTTCAAAAAGTGCAACGAGCAAACCGCCGTCAGATATGTCGTGGCAAGCATTAATTAAATTATTTGCAATTAATTCACGCACAAATTCAGAATTCTTTTTTTCTTCAATTAAATTAACTTTTGGCGGATTTTTTTGGTCTTCAATTTTTAAAATTTCTCTTTCATAAATTGAACAAGAAAGATGTCCGCGAGTTTCGCCGATCACAAAAATTTGGTCATTAATTTTTTTAAATTTGGTGTCGCATCTTTTATTTGCATCAACTAACAACCCTACTCCACCAATGGCTGGAGTTGGCTTAATTGCTTTGCCATCAGTTTCATTATAAAGCGAAACATTGCCCGAGACAACTGGATAATCAAGCTCTTTGCAAGCTCGAGTAATGCCTTGAATCGAACGCACAATTTGCCCCATAATTTCAGGTTTTTGCGGATTACCAAAATTCAAACAATTGGTAATCGCCAAAGGCTTGGCACCGACCGCCGAAATATTGCGATAAGTTTCGCAAACCGCTTGAATCGAGCCTTCATAGCTATCGGCTTCAACATAACGTGGAGTGCAATCGACACTCATCGCCAATGCTTTTTTAGTGCCGTGAACGCGAACGATCGAAGCATCGCCATTGGTTAAAAGAGTATCGTTCATCACTTGCGAATCATATTGTTCGTAAATCCATTTTTTATCAGATAAATCAGGAACTTGAAGCAAATTTTGTAAAATTTCTAAACTCATATTTTGAAAATTTTTGGTAAAAAAATAAGTCCCGTTATTCTTGGCGATTTTAGCAAAAAGTAAAGTTATTTTTTGGGTTTTTATATTGATTTTTTTTAAAAATGATAAATAGCGATTTAACGTTTATTTTTAAAAAAATTTTTGAGAATTGTCTTAGACTCTTCGGCACATATTCCCGAATAAAATTCGCTTTTAAAATACGCGTTTTGCACTCCCAAAAAAAGTGGATTACTTTCAATTGCGCCAAATTTTTCATCATTAGCGCCATAATAAATGCGACGAATGCGAGCATAACTTAGAGCGATTAAGCACATGGCACATGGCTCGAGAGTGATGTAAATATCACAATTTTCCAATTTGGCAGATTTTTTAATTTCGCAAGCATTTCTCAAAGCAACGATTTCGGCGTGAAGAGTTGGATCGCATTTTTGACGATTCTGATTAAATCCGCTGGCGATAATTTGATTATTCTCAACGATTACCGCTCCAACCGGAACTTCATCAAAATTTAAAGCGATTTTAGCTTGATTTAAAGCCTCAAGCATAAAATTATTTTGAATAATATTTTTCGACATTAATTAATTATTTATTTGGCAATGATTTTTCCCTGAGCGGTTTTTTGATGAAAATCGCCATAGAATTTATATTCACCAGCTTTTATGGGTGAAATTTGTAAGACGACTTTTTTGCCAGCGCCAACTAATTTTTCTTTTTTCAAATCGTCACTTTCAAATTCTTCAATGGTGTTATCTAGATTTTCAACAATAATTTTGAATTTTGTATTGGCGGGGACGTTTACTATTTCTGGCTCGAAGCGGTGATTTTTGATTTTTATAACGAATTCGTCTTTGGAAATTGTATCTTGAGCAAAACAATTAAATGAATGAAAAAATAATATCAAAATTAAAGAAAATTTTTTCATATTTTTTAAAATTAGATCAGAAATTTTGGTGACCCCAACGAGATTCGAACTCGTATTTTCACCGTGAAAGGGTGACGTCCTAACCGTTAGACGATGGGGCCAATTTGCACTAAAGTAATGCAAGAAAAAACTGTTTTTAGCACAGATTTATTAGCTATTATAAAAATCAACTTACAAAAAGGCAAACAAAAAATTTACATCGCCTATTTACGCGGTTTGGCAAGCTATTACTTTAACAAAATTATTTAAAAGTAAAATAAGAATGTAGCAAATAAAACAAGATTAACGAAATAATTAAATTAACGTGATAAGCAAATAATTGCGTAAAACCAATATTAATCAAAGACAAAATTAGCACTGCGGAAACAATATACATTGAGCCGTAGGAGATAATTGCTCGAAAAATTTCTTTGTGACAATATTTTTTCTTTTGAAAACTCAAAAATTTATGCGTTAAAAAACTATGAATCGTAGTAATTATATTAAAAATTGTAATTTTGGCGAGATTAATTTCAAAAAATTTAAAATAAAACAAACCAAAAATATAACAAACCAAAGTATTGTAAGCTCCAACCAC
The DNA here is from genome assembly GCA_964201025.1 of Rickettsiales bacterium UBA1997. Lineage (GTDB taxonomy): Bacteria > Pseudomonadota > Alphaproteobacteria > Rickettsiales > UBA1997 > CAILUF01. The sequence continues at coordinate 5,762 of CAXNDB010000025.1, forward strand.
CAAAAATCTAATTTTTTTATCAGCTAAAATAGCAAAAATAAACTTGATTAAATCGTTAAAATCTCTAATTTTTGTAAATTGTTTAATATATTTTTTATACATTTCTTAAATAATTTTTTAATTTAAAATCCGAATGCCAATTTTTTTTCAACGAGAAAAAAATATTATTTATTTCTGTTTTTTCGCAATTATCTGGGCAATAATTTTTATAACCCAATATTATTGCTTTAATGGCATTCCAAGCTTTATTGCCAATGATTCATTTCAATATTTATCAATCGCCAAAGACATTTATAGAGATCAAAAATCAACCGGATTAATTAATTATGCTCTCGATCTTTATTATGATGAATTGGCACTTTTTAATTACGATTTTAACAATTTAAAACCTTATCACTTCCCTAGCTATTCAGCCTTTTTAACCCTTTTTTATTTTATTCACAATAATGATAATTTTGTAATTTATTCTTCACAATATTTATCTTTTTTAATATTTTCAATATCATCTTTTTTAGTTATAAATAATTATCAAAAAAAATCCACAGCATTTTTTCTAACATTAATTTGTTTTTGTTGTTCACCAATAATTCTTTACATTTCCGATAGCGGAAAAGAAATTTTATGCTCAGCTCTTGGCATGCTTGGAATTTATCTTGGCATGTATTACAAAAAAAGAAATAATTTGCTAACGATCATTGTGCTATCATTGATTTTTACTTTTTTATCAATAACTCGCAATTTCTATTTACTCTTATCAATTTTGATTTTCATTTATCGCTCTCTGCCTACAAAATACAAGATAGACGACATAATAGAAACCCCCAAAACCAAATCAATTTTCTTCATTTTTGTTTTTTTAATTCCTTTGATAGCCTATATTTATTGTTATCATTTTATCGAGATTCATTTATTTATTTTTCAAAATAGAACCGATATTTACGGCGGAAACAATTTAGATGATTTGATTTTTAGAATCCTGACTAATTTATTTATGGGATTTTTCGTTTTCTTTACGCAATATTTTCGCTATTTTTTAGATGGCTTTAGAATTTTAGATCTCACTTCGTTATTTAGTCTTTATCAAACTTTCGGATTTACCATCTTTGGATTCTATTATTATTTTAAAATGGAATTAGAAAATAACTCGTTAAAAAGAAATATAAAAATATCAAAATTACTTGTAATAAATGTTTTTTTTGTAATTCTATTTTTGTCGATAATCGTTAGATTCTCTAACCTCGGATACCGATTAACTATCGGATATTTGCCCCTAGCTTTTATGATATTTTATCAAACATTTCCCTTCAAAAATCTTCTAAAAAAATCACGATTTTCGGACAATCTTTTTTCAATATTTTTAATATTTTTTCTCTTTCTAAACTTCTTCTACAACATAAAATTTTCACAAAACACTATTTCTAAAGTCACTAAGGCAGAAAAAATTAATAATTACACCAAATCACAACTTGAAAAATTTAATGCCAAAAAAATTGTAGCCGATAGAGATTATTTCAACTCAAGTTTTCTAATGCCACTTGTTCATAAATTCCCACCCGATATATATTTTCTATCAAATTGGAGACTAAATTTTACATGCGACGATTTAATCAATTATCATGAACATAATCTTGATTTTGATATGATTCTTACTCAAACCGAATATACCAAAAAAAACTGCGATTTTATTTACAAAAATTTTGATTTAAAAATCAAAGATGAATATGGTTTAATTTATTTAAAAAAACCCACTAAATCTCGTTAAAAGATTGCA
>CAXNDB010000026.1:0-7516 GCA_964201025.1 Rickettsiales bacterium UBA1997
GTTAATTCTTCTTGCGGACCTTCAAACATAATTTTAGTAAGATTTACTCCTAAAATTTCATCAACTTTTTTAAAAACTTTTTTAGCGGAATCAAAATTTTCATATAAATCTTTACCCATTCCGACGACTTGCGAGCCTTGACCAGGGAAAACAATTGCGATTTTATTTTTCATAAAATTATTCTTGATATTTTTTTATAATATTTTTTACTTCTTGTTTAATATTATCGTCATTTAATGCAAAAGCAAGATTGGCCTCTAAATATCCTAAAACATTTCCACAATCGAAACGTTTTTGTATATTTTTTTCATAAAAAAACGGATGATCTTTGCACATTTCTCGAAGCGAATCGGTAAGTTGAATTTCGCCACCACTGCCAATTTGAAATTTTTCTAAATATTCAAAAATTTTTGGTTGCAAAATATAACGTCCAATTATTGCTAAATTAGACGGAGCCTTTTCTATTGCGGGTTTCTCGACCATATCAATAATTTTTTCAGCACCATCATTTTTGATAATTCCATATTTATTTACTTCGCAAAGAGCAACTTCGTCAACGCCAATAATGCTTGAATCCGCAGGTTTTGAGTCTAATTTTTCAATCATTTGTGTTAACAAATTTTTAGAATTATTTGGTGGAGGCATCAATAATTCATCGGCTAAAATAACCGCGAATAACTCATCTTTATTAATAAAATTTCGAGCACACCACACTGCGTGACCAAGCCCCAAAGGCTTTTGTTGACGCACAAAAGAAATTTGACCCGCTTGTGGCATCCAACCAATAACTTTTTTTAATTCTTCGTCTTTATTTTTTTCATCGAGTTTTGATTCGAGTTCGTAAGCGTGATCAAAATGATTAGCTATAGTGTTTTTATTGCGTCCCGTAATAAAAATAAATTTTTCAATTCCAGCGTCACAAGCTTCTTCGAAAGCATATTGAATTAAGGGTTTATTAGCGATTGGCAACATTTCTTTGGGCAATGATTTAGTGGCAGGAAGAAATCTAGTGCCAAGCCCGCCAACGGGAAATATCGCTGTCTTAACTTTCATTATTGTTCACCTACAATTTTTAATTTACGATAAATAGTTGAGCGTCCGATTTCGAGTTGTTTAGCGACCTCAGAAAGATTGCCGTTGTAAATATTAACGAGGCGACGAATAATTTCTTCTTCGATCGATTCGAGCGTTTTACATTTACCTTCATCATCAAAAATATCGACCAGCTCGCTATTAATATCAGAACTTTTTTTAATAATCGCCTTGGCTTTCGTTAAACTGCTACTTTCTTTGTGAAGCAAATGCGGGAAATGTTCGGGCTTAAGAATATCAGTATCGCAAAGCACTACAGCACGGAAAATAGAATTTTTTAATTGACGAACATTGTCTTCCCATTCGTAATTATGAAGCAAATAAATTGCGTCCAAAGTGATGGTTTTAATTTTTTTATTTTCATTAATTGCAAAGTCGCGACAAAAATTTTCAGCGAGCAATGCTATATCAGCTTCGCCACGCTCTTTTAAGTCGGGAACTTTAATTGGAAAAGCAGCGATTCTATAATATAAATCTTCACGAAATTTTTTAATTTGAACAAGTTTTTGTAAGTCGCGAGTAGTCGATGCAATGATGCGAACATTGGCTTTAACTGGATATTTACCAGCGACCGGCACGAATTCACCTTCTTGCATAAAACGCAATAATTTTACTTGTAAATCAGTGCGTAAAGTTTCAATTTTTTCAAAATAAATTGTGCCATTATTGGCTTCGCGAATTTTACCAATATTTTTGTATAAACCGTCAGAGACATATTTTTCAGAACCAAAAAGCTCTTCTTCGCCATTGGTAATTTTTAATAAATCGCAATCAACAACAATAAATGGCTTACCTGAACTTGGACTAGAGCCATGAATGGCTCGAGCTAATAATTCTTTTCCCGATCCACGTGGTCCTTCAATCAAAATTGAAACATTGGAATTTACAACTTTTTTAGCTAAACGAATAGAATTTAAAATCGGTTCGCTTTGTCCGATTATATCAGAAAAAGCTACTTGGTCTTTGCCTTTTCGTGCCAAATGCGAAACTTGATATTTTAAATTTTTCTTTTCGATGGCGTTATTAATTGAAGCGGTAACGCGAGCAAAAATATCGTTTTCGCCCTTGACTATGTAGTCAATCGCTCCGTAATTAATCGCGGTGATTGCCAAATTAACATCTTGATTGGCAGTTAAAACTATAACTTGCAAATCTCCTTTTATCGAATTTATTTGCTTTAAAACCGTTAATCCATCAAGGTCGGGCATTGATAAATCAAGTAACATCACGTCAACATCATGACATGAAACACCTTTCAAAACCTTGCGATTCATGAAAAAATCAACGACTTCCATACCGCTCGACATCACTAAATAATTATGACCAAGATTTTCAATAAAATGGCTAATTACCTTACGCTGAGTAGGCTCATCATCAACAATCAAAATAGTTCTTTTAACCATAAAATTTTTTATAAAAATTAATTTTTGTATTTTCAATTAAACGATTTTTCTTTCAACTTTTTTTCTTGTAAAAGTTGAATAATTTTTGCAGAAGTTTCTTCAACCGACCTTTTAGTAACATCAATTACAGGGCAATTAAGTCGATTAAAAAGCTTGCGTGATTCCGCAACTTCTTCTTTAATTGACTCAATTTCGGCATAGTTACTCGAAGCTTCCTGACCAATGGAAGTTAATCGTGATTGACGAATTTGAGCCAATTTTTCTGGGTTAATTATTAACCCAACAATTAAAGGTTTTTTTATTTCAAAAAGCGAAGTTGGAATAGTTTCAATCGAAACAAATGGAATATTCGCAACTTTATATCCTCGACATGATAAATAAACCGAAGTTGGCGATTTTGAAGTTCGCGAAACTCCAATAATAACAATATCCGCCTCATACAAATCCCAACTAGATTGACCATCATCGTGGGTAATTGTATAACTTATCGCATCAACTCTTGAGAAATATTCATTATCTATCAAATGCTGTCTGCCAACGGCATGACTAATATTTTCTTTTAAATAATTTGAAAATTCAGCAATTATATGTGACAGGACGGGAATGCATGGGAGTTGAAGTTTAAAACATTCTTTGCGTAAATCTTCAACCAAATCATCATGCATAATTGTATAAAGAACTATTCCCGGTTTTTTTGCAATAGCCTCTAAAACCCTATCCAACTGTGGCTTGGTACGAATTAATGACCAAATAAAATCATTTGATTCAACCTTTTCAAACTGCGATAAAACAGCTCTAGCAACCGAACTAAGAGTCTCTCCCGTCGAGTCAGAAATTAAATGTAAATTTATAATTTTTTTTTCCATTACAAAAATTTTATTTGTTTAACTCTAAGTTTTTTGTTTTTAGAAAAAAAATCAATCAAATTATTTATAAAAAGATATTATTTTTATAAATATCTCAACTCGACTATATTTTGTTCAATATTTATAAATAAAATAAATACGAAGATAGGTTTGGGCTGGTTTTTATATAATGATGGTGAGCACGGTTGGAATCGAACCAACGACAACCTCATTAAAAGTGAGGTGCTCTACCGACTGAGCTACGTGCTCTTCAAAGTGAAGAAAATTAAAAAACGAATTAATATTAAAAACTTAAATAAAATCAATTCCAAGTTAAATTTTAAAAAATAAAATCGAGAAAATAAATTTAATTTTTGTTTTTGTTTTTTAAGCAAGGGTGATATTTTTAAAAATCCAAACTTAAATTGCAATAACTTTTATATAAATTTTCTTAATATCTTTAAATTCACTTAAAAAACAAATTTTAATTAATGAAAAAAAAAGTTATAATTATAATTCCAGCGAGGCTCGCTTCAACCAGATTGCCCAACAAACCTTTGGCAATGATTGAAGGCAAAACCATGATCCAAAGAGTTTATGAACAAGCCTTAAAAGCAAATTTAGGTGAAGTTATAATTGCCACCGATGGCGAAAAAATTGCCAATGAAATAAAAAAATTTGGAGGCAAATATATTTTAACCAATCCTGATTTACAATCGGGCACCGATCGCATTTATTCAGCTTACAAATTATTAAAACAAGATTTTGATATTATTGTAAATGTGCAAGGCGACCTTCCAAATATTGATCCCAACGTTATTAGTGAATGCGTAAATTTAGCTTTAGAAAATGATTGCGATATCGCCACCTCGGCTTCAAAAATCAGCGATATTTCTGAAATTAACAACCCCAAGGTGGTAAAAATTGCATTAGCTCAAAATGGTTTGGCGCTTTATTTTTCAAGGTCAGCAATTCCTTTTTCAAAAAATATTAACGATGACTATTTTCATCACATCGGCATTTATGCTTACAAAAAAAATTCCTTAGAAAAATTTATTAATTTAACGCCATCGCCTCTAGAAAAACGTGAAAGCCTTGAACAGCTCCGAGCTCTTGAAAATGGCATGAAAATTGCCGTAAAAATTGTTAATGCTCATCCACTTTCGGTTGATACACAAGAAGATTTAGACAAAGTTATTAATCTCATTAAATCACAATGAAAACCGTCAAAAAAACTAAAAAAATTATCGGGTGGAAAGAGTGGTTTAGCCTTGATTGCATTGCCCTGCCCGCCATTAAAGGCAAAATCGATACCGGCGCTAAAACTTCAGCACTTCATGCTTTTAATATTGAAACTTTTTACATTGAAGATGTTGAATATGTTCGCTTCGACATTCATCCATTGCAAAAAAATAAACGTTTAGTTAGAAGTTGCATTTCTCGAGTAATTGATCGCCGAATGGTTTCCGACTCAAGTGGCAAAAAAGAAAAAAGAATTGTAATTAAATCTGATCTAAAAATTGGTGATAAAAAAATTCGGGTTGAACTTACTCTCACTAATCGTGATAACATGTCATTTCGTATGCTTTTAGGGCGTGAGGCGATTATGCAAGCAAAAATGATTGTTGATATTTCAAAATCTTTTGTGCAAGGTAAGTTAAAAAAAAGTAAAGTTTTAAGACTTTATCGTGAAATCAAGCCTAATTTATTAGAAATTTAAATTATGAAAATAATATTACTAGCCTCCAATCCCAACCTCTATTCCAATCAACGCATTCTTGAGTCGGCGAAATCTCGCGGTCATGATATTGAATTCGTAAATGTCGGCGGATGTTACATAAAAATCTCTTCGCATAATTGCGAAGTTTATCATCATGAAGGCAAAAAATTAACTAAAGTTGATTATGTAGTTCCGCGCATTAAACCTGCGATGACATTCTACGGAACGGCGATTGTTCGCCAGTTTGAAGTGATGAATATTCGCTGTTTAAATAATTATTATGCCATCACTAAATCTCGCGACAAATTGCACACTTTGCAAATTTTGGCTCAACATAAACTTGGCATGCCAATCACTTCCTTTGCCAATTCATCTTACGATACCAAGGATCTAATAAAAATTGTCGGCGGAGCACCTTTGGTCGTCAAACTTCTCGAAGGCACTAAAGGCGTTGGCGTTGTTTTAGCCGATACCACCAAAGCGGCAGAAAGCGTTATCAACGCCTTTCGAAGCCTCAAAGCCGATGTTTTAGTTCAGCAATATATTAAAGAATCAAAGGGGCAAGATATTCGTTGCTTTGTGATTGGCGATAAGGTCGTGGCATCGATGGAACGCACCGCACAAGAGGGTGAATTTCGCGCCAATATTCATCTCGGAGCAACTGCCCGTTCAATCGAAATTAGTAATGAAGAACGTGATTTAGCCATTCGTGCTGCCAAAATTATTGGCTTAGAAGTTGCTGGAGTTGATATGGTTCGCTCGAATTCGGGAGCAAAAATTCTTGAAGTAAATTCGTCTCCGGGGCTTGAAGGCATTGAAAGCGCAAGTGGAATTAATATCGCCGATAAAATGATCGAATTTATGGAAAACAAATTTAAAAATAATGAAAAAAGTTGAAGCAAAAAAAATATTTCATAGCGAAATTGAATTCTTAACCGGCGCTCATAATTTCTCTCAAATTCCAAGGCATCATTATCCCGAGATCGCCTTCATCGGTGCCTCAAATGTTGGAAAATCAAGTTTAATTAATGCAATTTTTTCTAAAAAAATCGCCATCGTTTCTTCAACTCCAGGACGCACGAGGCAATTAAATTTTTTTAAAATTTCTGGTTTTCGCGATGGCTTTGTAATGGTCGACATGCCCGGATATGGCTTCGCCAAAGCTAAAATAGAAAAGATACAACATTGGCAAGATGTAAGTTTCGATTACTTAATCAATCGTCAAAATTTACTAAGAATTTTTTTATTAATTGACGCCACTAAAGGCTTGAAAAATAACGATTTAGAGGTGATTGAAATTTTTAGTCAAAATAATGTTTCCTTTCAAATTATTTTAACAAAAATTGATAAATTAAATTTAGAAGAACAAGAAAAATCAATTACCGAAATTACCAAAAAACTTGAAGTTTTTCCATCATTTTGCAATAAAACTATAAGAACCAGTAGTTCAAAAAAATATGGAATTACTGAATTACAAAATGAAATTGTTGAAATTTTAAATAATTTATGAAAATTGTTTTAACAATTTTAATTACGAGTTTTATAATTTTTTTAGCAGTGTTGATGCTTAATTATTCAACTTACAATGGCAATAATAAAACAAAAAATAACAATGAAAAAGAACGCAAAAATTGAAAGTAAAAATTTTAATCAAGATTTAACACCACGACAAATTGTTGAAGAATTAAATCGCTATATTGTTGGTCAAAATGATGCCAAAAAAGCGGTAGCAATTGCCCTTCGTAACCGTTATCGCCGTAAGCTTGTTGAATCTCCGCTTCGTGAAGAAATTATGCCAAAAAATATTTTAATGATTGGGCCAACCGGAGTCGGTAAAACCGAGGTGGCACGTCGCTTAGCGAAACTCGCCGATGCTCCATTTTTAAAAGTTGAAGCCACCAAATTTACCGAAGTCGGTTATGTCGGTCGCGACGTTGATTCTATTATTCGCGACTTACTTGATGTCGCCATCAAAAATAATAAAAATGCGATGAAAAAAACCGTTTACGAAAAAGCCGAAAAACACGCCAAGAAAAAAATTCTTAAAATTTTAGTCGGCGAAACTGCTCTCGATGAAACCCGCGAAAAATTCTCGAAAATGCTTGATAATGGCGAGATGAACGACAAAGAAATCGAATTAGAAATTATCGATAATTCGTCAAATGCCATGAATAGTTTTGATATTCCAGGTGGACAAGTTGGCATGATTAATATTTCTGAAATGATTGGCAAAGCCATTGGTAGTGAGAAAACTAAAAAGGCGCGGATGACGGTCGAAGACGCCTTGAAAACCTTGATTGACGAAGAGTCAAACAAAATGATCGACGAAGATAAAATCATCAAAAATTCTTTAAAGGCCGTGGAAAATGACGGCATTGTTTTCATCGATGAAATTGACAAAATTTGCGCGCGCGGAAATTTAAAAGGCGGCGATGTTTCGCGCGAAGGCGTGCAAC
>CAXNDB010000027.1:0-7487 GCA_964201025.1 Rickettsiales bacterium UBA1997
AAGAATGATTCCAAAAAACCCAAATCTCATCGCGGATACGGCGATTTACTCGCCGTGAAGCGATTCGATATTTTACTAAATTTGCGTAAGCAAATTTAATGCGTAGCAGAAGCGATTCAACCGAAAGCTAAATTTGCAACGCAAATTTAATATGTTTAAATCGAAAGCAAGCTCGTAATTAACATTAAAATAACCAATAAGTAAATGAGCGAAATAAAAGAACATGAGAAGCTTATTATTTCTAATTGGGAAGCTGATTTTGAATAGTTGGGATTATGGTTGATGCCATACATCATGAGGCCGAGAATAATTAAAACCACCGAATAGACTAAAGCGAAAAAACCACTTTCGATGAATAGATCTGATAAAAAATATAAACCATATAAAAAAATAATTGGGATTAAAAAATTTACCAAACTATTAATTATTTGATCATCTTTCATTTTTAAAAATACGAATAAATTAAAACAAAAAAACCCCGATATTCTTTTGAAATATCGGGGTTTTGATAAAGTATATTATTTTTAATATTACGAACTTACATCAACACGGAATGTAAGAACACAAAGTTTTTTGGCGCCTAAGCCAACATTATAAGCCGCAGCTGTAGAGCAAACATCTCCACTTGCTGCTTGGTTAGCAGATTGAACGTTTCCAGTGTTAGCTTTACCATCATCAATTTTAGAATCGATAGATAATGAATCTGGAGCAGAAATAATTTCTGTTGAAGCATTTTTAGTTACATCTGCCGTAGCTAAGCCAGCTCCATTGATTAAGGTAGGGAAAGTTGTTGCGTTATATGCTACTGTTGTTCCCGTCAAAACCACAACATTTTGAAGGTTTACAGAATTATAATCGAAAGCCCAACCAGCACCTTTAATTTTAGAACCAGGGATGTCGGTAACTGGAACCAGTATGCCAGGGGAAAGTAAAGTTGAACCAGTGCCGGTAGTAAGTGCAGTTAATGCTAAATCTATAGCACCTATATCTTTTAGATCAAACCAAGCATCAACACCTTCAGCCACAACTGAAGCTGGAGTCGGGTGGTCATTAACAAATTCAATTTTATTATCTCTGTCTCCAAGAGCAGCTGCTATGGAGTTACTTCCAACGTTAGTGCTTGCATCACCTGGATATTGATCATATTGAGTAAAGAATGAGTTAACAGCTACAGCATAACCTCTAGCCTCACCCATAATTGAACGAAGCTCAGAGCTTTTAATCAAGCTCGCTCCACCCGTAATACCAGCAATTAACAAACCGATGATAATTAATACTATTGACAACTCGATCAAAGAGAATGCCGATTTTTTAGAAGAAAAGGTCTTTTTCATAATTTATTCTAAGAGTTAAAGTTTAATTGAAACAAATTTTTGGTTTTGTTTACTTCTGCAATCCATATTGAAAAGATTTTATAACATGTCAAATATTTTTTATAACATATTTTCAAATGTTTCTTTTTTAGACATAGACTAGCACAAATTAACAAATTCAATTTTTAAAATTTCGTAATTTACTTCTCCACCCGGAGTATTTATTTCAACATCATCACCAACTTCTTTACCGATCAGAGCCCTTGCTACTGGCGAGTTTATCGATATTAGTCCTTCATCGATATTTGATTCAAATTCGCTAACAATTTTATATTTTATATTTTTTTGATTATCTAAATTTTCTAGCGTAACAGTTGCACCAAATTTAATTTTATCGCTTATGATTTTACCAATATCAACCACTTCGGCACGAATAAATTTATCTTCGTAATCTGCAATTTGCGCCTCAATAAAACCTTGGCGATCTTTTGCCGAATGATATTCTGAATTTTCGCGTAAATCGCCAAGCTCACGCGCCGTAGCGATTTGCTTAATAACATTGGGGCGATCTTCGTTTTTTAATTTCTCTAATTGAGCTTTTAATTTTTTATATCCTTCAACGGTAATTTGAAATTTATCCATGATATCCCCTAAAATTTAAAAGCCTCTAAACCCTTTGTTATCAAGGGTTTAGAGGTTTTTTGTTAATATTTATATTCGTTTGTTTTAAATGGTCCTTCAATGTGGACATTAATATAATCAGCTTGTTTTTTTGTAAGCTTGGTGAGTTTGGCACCAAGTTTTTCTAGGTGCAAATGTGCAACTTTTTCATCAAGTTCTTTTGGCAAAATATAAACTTTATTTTCATATTTTTGATGATTATTCCATAATTCAATTTGCGCCATCACTTGATTGGTAAAGCTCGCCGACATTACAAACGCCGAGTGTCCCGTGGCACAGCCTAAATTCAATAATCTACCCTCAGCAAGTAAAATCATTCTTTTGCCATCAGGAAAAGTAATTTGATCAACTTGCGGTTTGATATTCGTCCATTTTAAATTTCTCAAAGCCTCAACTTGAATTTCATTATCGAAATGCCCAATATTTCCAACTATTGCACAATCTTTCATTTGACGCATATGCTCGATTGTAATAATGTCAACATTGCCCGTCGTTGTAATAAAAATATCAGCTTGAGAAACCACATCTTCAATTGGCAAAATTTGATAACCATTCATTGCCGCTTGCAAAGCACAAATCGGATCGATTTCGGTAACAACCACTCGCGCACCTTGGCTTTTGAAGGCTTCGGCACAACCTTTTCCAACATTACCAAAACCACAAATCACCACCATTTTTCCGGCAATCATAACATCGGTGGCACGTTTAATACCATCAATAACACTCTCTTTACAACCGTAAAGATTATCAAATTTTGATTTAGTAACAGCATCATTAACATTGATCGCTGGAACCTTCAATTTTCCTTCTTTTTCCATTTGATAAAGTCGTGCAACACCGGTTGTTGTCTCTTCTGAAACGCCTTTGATATTTTTCAAAACTTCCGGATATTCTTGATGAATCATTTTAGTTAAATCTCCGCCATCATCGAGAATAATATTTGGAACCCAGCCAGCTTTACCAACTATAGTTTGACGTATACACCAATCATATTCTTCTTCACTTTCGCCCTTCCACGCAAAGACGGGAATACCTGCCTCAGCTATCGCCGCAGCCGCTTGATCAACAGTTGAAAAAATATTACAAGAACTCCAGCGCACCTCTGCACCCAGATGAGTCAGGGTTTCAATTAAAACCGCCGTTTCGATTGTCATATGTAAACAACCAACAATTTTAGCACCATTTAATGGCTTTGAATTGCCATATTCCTTACGCAAAGAAATTAATCCAGGCATTTCATGTTCGGCAAGGGTAATTTCTTTTCTACCCCATTCGGCGAGATTTATATCTTTAACTTTGTAATCAGAAAATTTCATAAATTTTTAGTAATTAATTGGTTGAATAATCAATATCCACAATAACGGAAAAATAAAAACATATCCGATTGAAATCATATTTTTTTTGCTAAAAACTTTAAAAAAAGATAATAACGATAAAATAAACATTACTTCAAAAAAATAATATAGGAATGATTGATAGTCTAAGGAAACAGAAGCAATCAAAATAAGCTTTATGTAATCTAAAAAATGCTCTTCATTAATAAAAATATAACTAAAATTTTTATAAATTATTTTATAAAATATCATTGAGACAATAACTCCGAGAGCAAGAGAATATACAATATTTACCAATGTTTGATCAAATAAAACTCGATTTATAGTGGTAAGAAATAGTAAAAAAATCAACGCTTCTCGAGTAAATTTTTTATGAGTTATGTCACAGGCCATAATAATAACCAAGGTAACTGCGATAAGGCAATTTACGATAAATATTTCGGTAAATCCGAAATTTAAGTAACAAATTAAAAATAATATTGTTGTTGAAAGCTCAACAAAGAGATGAATGCGTGGTATTTTCGTTTTGCAAGAGCGACATTTTCCGCAAGTAATTATCCAATTTAACAATGGAATTAAGTCGCGAGTTAGAATGGTAAAACCACAATTGGGACAGCGTGATTTTTTGCCAAAATATCTGCCGAAGCATGATTCTCCTCGAGGCAAGCGATAAGCAAAAAGCGTGGCATAAGAGCCAAAAACCGCTCCGAAAAATATAACCAACATTATTTCAAAAATATTTTCCATAAATTTTTTATTTGAGATTGAGATTAAAGCAAAATTAGCTTTAAAATTCTAAATTAATATAAATTTTTAAGATTTATTTTACTTGCTTTCGAGATATAAAATTACATCGGCTCGATCTTGTGGTTTTTTTAAACCTGCAAATGCCATTTTAGTCCCCGTTAAGTAATCTTTGGGCTTAGTAATGAATTGATTAATTGCATCACGATCCCAGATTCCACCTTTTGCTTTCATCGCTTCCGAATAAGAAAATCCAGCAAATACACCTTTAGCACGACCAACAACTCCGTAAAGTCCCGGACCTACTTTGGCACCCTCGCCCTTCCCCGCATTATGACATGAAGCACATTTTTTAAAAATTTTTGCACCGCGATCAGCATCGGCAATTTTCATTAATTCAGATAAATCGATAATTTTTTCTACTTTTTTGGCGACGGGCTTGCCATCAAGTGCCATCTCAATTTCATATCCTCTTTTTTTAGCAATTTTTGGTTGATAAAATAAATCGGCAACTATTGTTGCAAAGCCAGCGACGCAAAAGGCAAAAGCTAAATATGTCACTCCGTCCATTGCACATTTTTTATTTTTTTTAACTAAATTTTTAACTAAATTTTTCATAATTAATCAAACAAAGTTGAAACAGATTTTTCTTGAGTAATGTTTCTAATCGCTTCTCCCAGAAGCGACGCCACATTAATAATTCTAATATTTTTTACCGATAAAGTTTCGATCGTTGGCTCAATTGAGTTGGTGATAACTAAGTTTTTTAGCTTAGAATTAGCGATGCGATCGCAAGCTTTTCCAGATAAAACACCATGTGTTATGTAAGCTGAAACCGAGTTTGCACCCTTATCCAACAAAGCTTCCGCTCCGTTGCACAAAGTTCCGCCCGAATCAACCATATCATCAACGATAATGCAATTTCTACCGTCAACATCACCAATAATATTCATGACTTCGCTTACTCCGGCAACTGGTCGACGTTTATCAACAATTGCCAATTCGGCGTTAATTTTTTTGGCGATAGCACGAGCTCGAACCAAGCCACCAACATCGGGCGAAACGATCACCAAATTATTGGTGCCAAAATTTTCTTTAATATCACGAATAAAAACTGGCGCAGCATAAAGATTATCGACGGGAATATCAAAAAATCCTTGAATCTGACCAGCGTGCAAATCAAGCGTAAGAACGCGATCTGCTCCCGCCGAAGTAATTAAATTCGCCACTAATTTTGCTGAAATTGGAGTGCGTGGTGCCACTTTGCGATCTTGACGCGCATAGCCAAAATAAGGAATCACCGCAGTAATTCTTTTGGCGGAAGCACGACGCAAAGCATCAATTGCAATCAACAATTCCATGATGTGATCATTGGCGGGGTAAGAAGTTGATTGAATCACAAAAATATCTTCACCGCGAACATTTTCTTTGATTTCAACAAAAATTTCATTATCAGTGAATTTTTTTACATCGGCATTAACAAGCTCAACTCCAAGATATTTGGCGATTTCTTGAGATAAAATTTTATTGCTATTACAGGCAAGAAGTTTCATGATTAAAAAAATTAATTTGCAAAATTATTTTAAAAAGTTTTATAAATTACTTATGTTTTTTATTTTATTCTCAAAGTCTATTTTTTGAAGCAAAATTAATCAAGAATTTAATATAAATTTTCAAAGATCATGGAAAATATTGAAAGTTACGATATTGTTAAAATATTACATATTGTAAGCGTTATGTCATGGATGGCTGGCTTATTATACTTACCTAGAATTTTCGTTTATCATTGCAAAGTTGCGGTGAATTCCGAAAGTGATAAACTTTTTCAAGAAATGGAACGCAAATTATTACGCTATATCATGAATCCAGCCATGATTGCGACTTTTATTTTTGGTTTTTATATGGCGATCCAAATCGGCTTCGAGGGCTCATATTGGCTTCATTTAAAAATTACTTTGGTCTTGATTTTAGCAGGTTTTCACGGTTTTTTAAGCAAATGGCGCAAAAATTTTGCCAGCGGAAAAAATAAAAATTCTGAAAAATTTTATCGCATCGCAAACGAAATTACTACACTAATAATGATTGCCAGCGTTGCTCTCGTCATTTTAAAACCATTCTGACTAACAAATATGAAAAACGATTATTTTCAATCAACAGAATTCTTAGAAAAAGAAAAATCTTTTTTAGAAAAACATAATTTGGTAAAAATTATTCAAGACGAAAAAATTTTAATCGATTATGTACCTTACGCCACCAAAGATAATTTTTGTCATCAACAACTTTATAGCCATCCCTTTATTTACGCTCATCGCGATGCTTCTGAAAATTTACAAACAGCTTCCGATCTTGCCCACGAAAAAGGTTTTAAGCTTCGTATTTGGGACGCTTATCGTCCTTTTGAAGTTCAAGCTTTTATGGCCGATAAATTTCCCGAGCATGTTGAAAAGGGCTATGTTTCGCATCCAAGCGAAGGGGTTGCGACACATGTTCGCGGGATTGCAATCGATTTAACTTTGGTCGATAAAAATGGCAAAGAATTAGATATGGGGACGGGCTTTGATGATATGTCCGAACAATCTCATCATGGCTCAAGCGCAATTAAAGAAAAAAATAAAATTGCCGAAAAAAATCGTCAAATTCTTGCCGAAATTATGGAAAAATCAGGTTTTGAAATTTATGAAAATGAATGGTGGCATTATAATTTAAAAATTTTTAAATATGATGAAAAAGGCGAAATCATTGGAGCCGAAGCTGTTTCCGATAATAAATATCCAAAAATTCCTCAAGGTGAATTTTTAGATTTATTAACTCCTGAAGTAAAAAAAAACTTTTTTGAAAATTTTGAAAAATTTTTAAAGGAAAAAAAATTTGACGAGAAAGAAAAAAAAGAAATTAGCGATCGATTTGGTTTAATTATTGATAATCCAAGCCCAAAAATTCAAAATAAACCAACATTACAATTTGCAAAATTAAATGAAAAACAATGTCAAATTTAATTGAAATAAATAATAAAAATCTCGATGTAATTTTCGATATTCGTTATGCCACCGTTAACAATGTTTGCAAGCAAATTTTATATCACCAACCCTACAATGCACTTCATCCACAAGCTTACGAAAAATTTGAGAAAGCCGTTGAATATGCCAAAAATCTTGGCTATAAATTTAAAATTTTTGATGCATATCGCCCTCTCGCCGTGCAAAAATTTATGTTCGAATATTTTCAAAAATTTCCACAATATCAAAGTTTTTTTTCTAATCCCGATACTGGCTCAATCCCCCATTGTCGTGGCGTTGCACTCGATTTAACTTTGTGTGATTTATTTGGCAATGAACTTGATATGGGTAGCGATTTTGATGAACTTTCCGACCTCGCCTTCCATAATTGCTTAAAAATTACGCAAGCTCAACTCAAC
>CAXNDB010000028.1:0-7391 GCA_964201025.1 Rickettsiales bacterium UBA1997
ATTATAATAACGATTTTAAATTAAATCTATTTTAAAAATTAGTTTTAATTTTGCTAAAAAAATTTTTATAAATCATGAAAAAAATTAAAGTTGGAATTGCGGGTCTTGGCACTGTAGGTCGCGGAGTTTATGAAATTTTACAAAATCAAAAAGATTTGCTTACGCTTCGCACTAATTGCGAGTTTGAGGTCGTCGCAGTTGCTTCGCGTTCGAAAAAAGATTTCGTCGACACGAAAATAAAATTTTATAACAATATTTTAGATCTCGCCGAAGATGAAAATGTTGATGTGGTAGTTGAGTTGATGGGCGGTTATGATGTCGCTAAAGATTTAATTCACAATAGTTTACGAAATAACAAAAAAGTAGTTACCGCCAACAAGGCGTTGCTGGCGGAACATGGAAAAGAAATTTTAACTTGGGTTGAAAAATATCGCGGAAGCATCGGATTTGAAGCTTCGGTGGCGGGTGCTAATCCGATCGTTAAAGCCTTTAAAGAAGGTTTTGTTGCTAATGAAATTTCCGAAATTTATGGAATTTTAAACGGCACTTGTAATTTCATTTTAACCAAAATGAAAAATGAAAAACAAGATTATAAAATTGCTTTGAAAGAGGCTCAAGAACTTGGATATGCCGAAGCTGATCCGCGTTTTGATGTTGAGGGCAACGACACGGCGCATAAAATCGTTTTATTGTCGGCAATTGCGCGTTCGTCGCTTCCAAATTATTTGCAAACTTATATTGAAGGAATTAATAAAATTTCGATTGACGACATCAATCTCGCCGACGAATTGGGCTACAAAATCAAGCTTCTAGCGGTTTATAAAAATTTAGGCGACGAAGTTCAGCAATCAGTTTATCCGGCTTTAATTAAAAATTCTGAAAAAATCGCACAAATCGATGGCTCTTACAACGCCGTGCTTTCCAAAGGCTCAAACTTTGAATATAATTTGATGGTTGGGCGTGGGGCAGGGGGCAAGCCTACGGGCTCTGCGGTTGTCGCCGATATCGTCGATATTGCTTTGAATAGAAGTAATAGTTTTTTATTTAACGCTGAAAATTATAACCTTCAAGCGACCAATATTATCAATATTCAAAAACGTTTTGGACAATATTTTATTGTATTTAATTTTGATAAAAATAATTTAGCGCGGGGCAACGTCGTTGAGCAAATTTTTGCCAATCGCATCAATCCACAACAAGTTATTTTTAAACAACAAAATGAAAGCAATAAAGACATTTTTATCGGTGCAATTCTGACCGAAAATCATGTCGAAAAAGATATTGTTGATGCCATCGCGATGGTTGATAAAAGCCTGATAGACAACATTAAATTTATTCGTGTTGAACAAACCAATTTTTAATCATGACAGATTTTGTTTTAGAAATTTTTAGCGAAGAAATTCCCGCTAGAATGCAAAAAAATTCGGCGGAAAATTTTTTGAAAATTGCTCAAGAAATTTTAGCAAAAAATAATTTAAATCTCGATGAAGAATCGATAAAAGTTTTTATTTCGCCACGCAGATTGGCGTTAATTTTAAAAAATTTAAATGTTGAGCAAACTCAAAATGCTCAAAAAAAGATTGGTCCAAAAATAGGCTCGGAACCAAGAGCCATAGAGGGTTTTTTAAAATCAACTGGGCAAAATAAATTAGAAGATTTGCAAATTATTGACGGTTTTTATGTTTTTAACAAGCCAGAATTAAAAATAAAAACTTCCGAAATAATTGCTTCTGCACTTCCAACGATTTTACAAAAAATGCAAAATTCTTGGCAAAAATTAATGCGTTATGATGTTGATCAAGAGGGTAATCAAGCCAAGTGGATCCGACCAATTCGTGGCATTGTGGCGTTGTTTGACGATAAAATAATTGCTTTAAATTTTGCTTTTATTCAAGCAAAAAATTTTACTTTTGATAAATTTGGTAATCAAATTCTAATCAATAGCGCCAGAGATTACGAACATATTATGAAAAAAAATCATATTATTGTTGATCATCATGCAAGAAAGCAAAAAATTATACAAAAACTTCATAAAATTACTCACGAAAATTATTTAAAATTGCCCGATAATTTTGAAAAATCAAATTTTTTAGATGAGTTAGTTGGTTTGTGCGAAAGCCCAGAGGTGTTGATTGCAGAGATTGATAATAAATTTTTAGAATTACCAAGTGAAGCGTTAATTTTAACTTTGCAATCAAACCAAAAATATATTTGTTGCACCGATTTTGATGGCAAATTTTCATCCAAATTTTTATTTGTTGTTGATTGCGAAATTAACGAAAATAATGTTAAAAAAATTATCGCCGATAATGAAAAAATAATGCGTGCAAGGCTTACCGATCTTGAGTTTTTCATTAATGAAGATTTGAAAAATCACTTGAGTGATTATGTGGTTAAATTGCAAAAAATTATTTACCATCAGAAAATTGGCACCATGCTGGAGAAGGTGGAAAGACTTAAAGAAATGGCAAAATTTTTATCAATTTTTGTTCCGCATTGTGAAATTGGTTTAATTGAAAGAGCGGTTGATTTATCTAAGGCTGATTTGGCAACTAAAGCCGTGGCTGAATTGCCCGAATTGCAAGGTCGTTTCGGCAGTTTTTATGCCGCTAAACAACTGGAAAATCATAAAATTTCTGAAGCAATTTATGAGCATTATTTGCCCGACGGCGCTAATTCGCCGACCCCGCAATCGCCTCTTGGAATTGCTTTGGCGATCGCTGATAAAATCGATACCATTGTTGGATTTTTCTTGGTTGATGAGAAGCCGACAAGTTCAAAAGATCCATTTGCGCTCCGTCGTTGTGCTCTTGGAATTATTCGCACTTCGCATCAGCATAATATAGCTTTTCCGATTAGAATTTTGGTTGAGCGTTCATTAAAATCTTATCCGCTTAAGCTTCTTAAAAAACATATTTCCAATAACAAAAAAGATTTTTTCGAATTAAAAAGAAAATTGATCGAAGAGATTGTGCGATTTATTGTTGAGCGTTTAAAAATTTACCTAAAAGAACAAGAACAAGTGCGCCAAGATGTGATAAATGTTGTCATGAACGCTTATCTTGAAAGCCTAGAGTCGCATAAGTCGGTGGATATTTTATATTTAATCAAAAAAATTAAATTTTTAGATAATTTTTTATCAAATGATAAGCATAAAAAACTGATTGAACTTTATAAAAGATCAACCAATATTTTAGCGATTGAAGAAAAAAAGGATGGAAAAAAATATCAAGGACGCCCTTCGGTTCTAGGCTTTAAAAGCAAATATGAAAAATTACTTTATCGTCGAATTAAACAAATTTCTAAAGATTTTTACAAATTTATTAGTAAAGCAGAATTTGAAAAAGCCTTCGCATTTTTAGCGGTTATTGAGGCACCGCTCGATCATTTTTTTGAACATGTGGTGGTAAATGATGTCGATAATTACGCTCGCGAAAATCGTTTAACTTTGTTAGCGATGATTAGGAGTTTGTTTGATGAGGTGGGCGATCTATCTTTAGTAATGTAGATTTTGCAAGTTATTTTAAATTAATATTGTAATCAATTTTTATTGAAAATTTATGCGTTTATCGAAATATTTTTTACCAACTTTGAAGGAAAATCCAATCGATGCCACGGTGGTGTCGCACCAATTGATGGTTCGTTCGGGAATGATTCGTCAAACTGCTTCGGGAATTTATTCTTGGTTGCCACTCGGCTTAAAAGTTTTGCGAAAAGTTGAAAAAATTATCAAAGAAGAAATGGACAAGTCTGGTGCTTTGGAAGTGCTAATGCCAACGATTCAGCCCGCAGAATTATGGATTGAATCGGGTCGTTATGAAGCTTATGGCAAGGAAATGCTCAGAATCAAGGATCGCCACGATCGCGATATTCTTTACGGTCCAACTCATGAAGAAGTTGTAACAGATTTATTTCGCAAAAATATCACTTCTTACAAGGATTTGCCGAAAAATTTATATCAAATTCATTGGAAATTTCGTGATGAAATCCGCCCCAGATTTGGCTTGATGCGTGGTCGAGAATTTTTGATGAAGGATTCATATTCTTTCGATTTAAATGAAGAGGATGCTCGCAAAACTTATAATTTAATGTATGAAACTTATTTCAAAATTTTTCGTAAAATGGGTTTGAAGCCAATTGCTTTGAGAGCAGATACCGGAGCGATCGGTGGCGATTTGTCGCATGAATTTCATATTTTGGCGGATGTTGGCGAAAGCGCCATTTTTTATGATAAAAAATTTGACGAATTGAGTGAGGCGGATGAAATCGATATCGCTCAAACCCAACAAATATATGCCATGGCCGATGATTTACATATTCCAGAAAAATGCCCAATTCCCGCAGATCATCTTGTTTCTAGGCGTGGAATTGAAGTCGGTCAAGTTTTTAATTTTGGCTTAAAATATTCAAAAGCCATGGAGGCTTCGGTAATGGGAGCGGGTGGTGAAAAAATTTATCCAAATATGGGTTCTTACGGCATCGGCGTTTCTCGAGTCGTGGCGGCCGCGATCGAAGCCAATCATGATGAAAATGGTATTATTTGGCCGGCACAAATTTCTCCTTTCGATGTAATTTTGATCAATATTCGAGTCGGCGACGAAGCTTGCGACAAAGCTTGCGAAGAGCTTTATGCTAGGCTTCAAAGCAAGGGCGTTGAAGTGCTTTACGACGACACTAAAAATAGTTTGGGGCAAAAATTTTCGGTGGCGGATTTAATCGGCGTTCCGACCCAAATTATCGTCGGACCGAAATCTTTAGCTTCGGGCAAAGTCGAAATTAAAAATCGTAAAACTGGCGAGAAAAGCGAAATTCTTTTAGAAAAAATTTAAAAATAATCCAAATGAATTTTAAAAATTATTTTAGCAAAAATTATAATTTTCTTAATGTAATATTTTTTTTGTTACTTATTTTATTTGGCTTTTTTGTTAGGGTCGGAGACCTTGATAGATATGCTTTCTCGCAAGATGAATATTGGCATTTATATCTTTCTAATACAGATAATTTAACCGAATTATTTAAAAATATTTTTCGTGAAGAAGTTCATCCGCCATTATCATTTATAATTTTGCATTATGCTTTAAAAATTAGTGACAATGAATTGTGGCTAAGAATGTTTTCCATAATTCCTGGGTTGTTATTGATTCCAAGTATTTATGTATTCGGCAGGCTTTATCTTAGTAAAAATGCTGGATATTTTTTATCGGCATTTGTTACTTTTGGCTCGATGTTAATGACTTTATCGGTTGTCCTCCGAGCCTATTCCATCCTCTTTTTGATCATGTGCTGGATGGCAATATTTGTTTATCGCTACATTAAAAAACCTAAAAATAAATATTTATTTTACTATTTTTTTCTCGGATTTTTGGCGATTCAAACTCATCACGGAGTTTCGTTTTTTATATTCGCACTTGCTACAGCTCTAATGCATGACAGCTTTTTTAAAAAGAATAAAAAACATTTATTAAAAATAATTTTTGGTCATGCTGTTTTGTGTTTTTTTGTTTTGTTGCATTTTTATTTTTTGTATTATTTCTTCGAATTCAGGGTTGATAATTTTCCTAAGGAATTTGATAATTTTATATATTCAATAATTCATACTTCGTTAACTCTAAATGTTAGCGAGGTTACAAATTTCAATTATGGAGAATTAAATAATGAATTAATAAATTTTTTAGATATTTTTCAAATTTTTTCATTTCTTATCACAACAATTTTTTTGATTAGGAAAAAAAAATGGCTATTATTAAACATTATTTTTCTCCCAATTTTTTTAAATTGTGCAACCGCCGTTTTAAAATTATATCCACTTTTTTCAGAAAATATTCGCAGATTAACAATTTACTATTTTAATTTTTTAATTTTCGCTTTTTATGTTTGGTATATCATTTTTTCGTCAATTGCAAAGAAAATTAAATTAAATTTTATTGAGCCAAGAATTTTAATATTATTGATGTCCGCACCTTTATTTTACTATGTTTCTACGCATAATTATCTAAAAAATTCTTACCCAAATTGTTTTGAATATTTTGAAAAAGAAGATGAAAATATTTTTTATCAAAAGCTAGATCAATATGTTAAAGAAGAAGGAAATGTTGTGATTTTACCAGCCAAAGCTATTTGGAAATCTAAATTTCTTAAAGATGGAAAGATTGAAAGAATATCTAAATATTTGGCAATTTTACATAAAGAAAATTATAAAATTTATATCATTGGTTTTGAAGAAAGAACTGCGGTGCTAAATGAGCAATATAATGAAGAAGTGTTTAATTTAATAAAAGCTGATAGTAAAAAACAAAAAATTAAATCAATTACTTTGGGAGATATTTGTTATGAAAATTACAATTGTAATTTATTTTATGGAAATAGTAAAAATTCCGAAGATTTTCATTTTTTTAAAAATATGAATTTAAAATATATCGAGGATAGATTTTATTTTAAAAATGATATTTCCAAAAGTTGTCAATTAAGCATTTCTTTTGTAAAATTTAATCAGAAAATTATTCAAAATTAAAGCAATATTTATGAGTAAAAAACTTTTAATTTTTATCCCAGCTTACAACAATGAGAAGCATATAGAGCAGGTTATCAAATTAATTCCATTTGATGAAATTCAGCAAAAAATTAATTATTGTGAGGTTTTTATAAGCGATGATAATTCTGGCGATTTCACTTCAAAAATAGTTGAAAATTATCAGAAAATAAATCCTACAAAAAATATTAAATTGACTACGCAAACCAAGAATCTTGGCTATGGTGGCAACCAAAAATTTGCCTATAATTATGCCATAAAAAATAATTTTGAAATTGTGATTATGGTTCACGGAGATTCGCAATATTCGCCCTTATTAATCCCTCAAATTATATCGCCAATTATAT
The DNA here is from genome assembly GCA_964201025.1 of Rickettsiales bacterium UBA1997. Classification (GTDB taxonomy): domain Bacteria; phylum Pseudomonadota; class Alphaproteobacteria; order Rickettsiales; family UBA1997; genus CAILUF01. Next base: position 6,877 of record CAXNDB010000028.1, read on the forward strand.
CAGAAAATTTTGATTGCGTCCTTGGTTCACGCATGATTAACAAGAGATCAGCGTTAAAACGCAAGATGCCATTATATAAATTTTTTGGTAATATTGGTTTGACTTTTATGCAAAATATTTTGCTTGGACAAAGATTATCAGAATATCACACCGGTCTTCGTGCCTACAGAATAGAGGCTTTAAAACAGTTGCCTTTTGATTATAATAATAATGGTTTTTTATTTGATACCGATATTTTAATTCAAATTATTGATAATAAAATGTCGATTCATGAAATTGCAATTCCAACTCATTACGGCGCCGAATATTGCAATGTAAATGTTATAAAATATGGCTTAGAAGCTTTGTTTTCAACGTTTTTCTCGCGATTACAAAAATTAAAATTAATCAATTTAAAAAAATTTGATTACGAAGATTTTAAAAAAAGTCGGTAAGAAAATTTAAAATTAAAACTCCATATTCAAACTAGCCTTGAAGGCACGAGTGGAGCCGAATTGCAGATTATTATTATTGTG
>CAXNDB010000029.1:0-7322 GCA_964201025.1 Rickettsiales bacterium UBA1997
ATCATCGGCTCGAATGTGTCATCAACAAATAGCGATATAAACCTTAATTCTATGCTAGGCAATATTAACATCGAAGCGGGTGAATCAACTTACTCACAAAGCTCAAAATCCAATTCGAGAAATCTCGGTGGCTCGATTGGCACTAATGGTTTATCGGCTAATATCGGCTTTAATGAATCACAAAGTTCCTTTGATCAAACTACTTTTTCTAACTCCCAAATCTTGGCAATAAATGGCAATCTCAATATCAACACCAAACAAGATTTAAAAATATTCGGAGCTAATCTTTTATCCAAAAATGTTAATCTAAATATCGGTAATAATTTCTTATTAAAATCAAGACAAAATTTATTAGAATCTGATTCTTATAATATCGGAGCATCGATTGGTTTAAGTGGCGATTCCTCGGGAATTAATGGCGGAAGTTTAGGATTAAATCTCGGTAATGGTTATTCAAACCGCGCCTTCGTTGATCAAGCTTCTTCAATTATCGGAAACAATTCAGTTAACATCAATGTCGCCAATGATACTAATATTACTTCAGCCTTAATCGCCAATCAAAATAATCAAGGAATTGATCTCGGAAATCTTAATCTCAAAACAAAATCACTTACTTATTCTGATTTAAATAATTTCTCAGTTTCGCAGTCAAATCAATTATCAACCAATCTCCAAGCGGGATATAATCCCAATAATCCAACTCAAAATGGCAACCTCGCCATTAAGCTTAATATGCAAGGAAGTGAATCTTCTTCAACCACAAAAGCTACGATTGGCAAAGGCAATATTACCATCAACGAAATTCTCAATGACGAAAGCAAAATCGCTAATCTCAATCGTGAAATCAACAACATTGAACAAAACAAAAAAAATATTATCACTTCCGACTTCGACTCCGAAATCAAAATCGATCTTCGGTTAATTGCGTCAGCTGGGAATTTGATGATTGGCGACACTGATAAAGCAACGGCTAATTGGAATAGTTATGCGACTCAGACAAAGAAAGGTTTTAACATATCTTATGATGCTTTAGCAATTCCTCTTAACTCTTTAGGCAAAACAGTTTCTGGAGATTTAAATGCTTCAGATGCTTTGCTTGCGACAGGAAAAAATTATCAAAATCTTTATCAATTAGCTTACAATCAAAACATTGTTTTAGAAGACCTTGCTGGCGAAGGAAAATTAATTACTTACAATGGCGATCAACTTGATGCAACTTCTGAAAGTAAATATGCTAATGGTTTTTATGATAGAAATTCTGACACTCTAGCAATCAATACCGATTCAAATAAAAATGATACTATTTTAGCTGGCACTCTTGCTCACGAAGGTGGTCACAGAATGTTTAATAATAACGGTCAATCCTACACTCTATCAGAAGAAAACGCCTCGCACATGATTGGAAATTTTGCAGAGTCTAGATGGGATACATATCAATCTGACAACACTTCTCTTCGCTCTTCTCTTCCAACTCCAACACTAAATTTTAGCAATAATTTTTATGCTAATAATGTTGAGTTTGGAGTTGAGGTGAATCCATTAATCGAAACCGCATGGGATGCTGCTAATGTTGCTTTGGGAAGCACAAGTTTATACAAAAATCTTCAAACTAAAAACTATCTGGATGCCGCTTTAGATGGAGTTGGATTAGCATTTGATACTGTTTCTTTGGTTACGCCATTCGCCCCTGGCGGAGCTTCAACTGCAATTAAAGGAGCAAGAGCTGGTGAAGAAGTTGCAAGTAGCGTGAAATCTGTTAAAAAAATAGAGTCTATTGGCGAAGGTAGTTCTGCCATAGTTACAAGCGGTAAAGGAAATAAAGGGCCGGCAGATTTTTATGTAGAACCTAATGGGACAACTTGGCCAGGAACTTTCACCAGATATGTTAATAGTTCTTCTCATCCAATATCAGATGCAAAAAATGGGCTATTGCCAGCAAAGCCAGATGGCACTTATGTTGCATTAGGAAAAGTTAATGGAGCGAATGATTCTATAAGTATGCAAGGAAAACTACAGATTCCATATAGACCAGATTATTCAGTTTCTGGCAATACTTTAGATGTTATAGATAGTATCTCAATTCCTAAGGGAAAATGGGGTCAAGCTGACTATCTAGAACCAATTACAAAAGATTATAAAATTTTTGGACCTGGTAAACTTCCTCAAGGAATTATCCAGGGCAATGTACCAGTTAATCCAAACACGATAACTAAATTACCATGAAAGAAAAATATCTTGAACTAACAAATAAAATAATTAAAGCCTTAGAATTAGAGCTACCTGAACAATACTCCGATATTCTAGCTCAATTCAAACATCTTATAGGAGAAGACAAATTTAGGGCTTCATATGCAGAGTTGGATAAATTAATGCATTTGCCTGATTTTTCACCTTCTAGCGATCTGAAGGGGCTCATAATTAAGTACCAAATAGTTTTTTAATTATCTTACCATGAAAAAATATGAAAACAAAATCTCAGAGAAAGTGATTCTTATAATATCGGAACATCGATTATAAATTATTATTAACTATTGAAACATAAGGCTTTGTGATTGTTTTTATTGCAATAAAAACACAAAAAAACATTGAGTTTTTAAGAAAAAAATTTATGGTTAGGGTTGTTCTTAAAAAAATATAAAAATAATTTTTTTGCAAGATTTTTTGTATGAAATTTTTTGTTTTTTAATTTTAAATTTTTCGATTTCTTTTAATGAAGAATTTTAAATTTTTTTAAGAGTTTTGGGTGAGTTGAATTGAGTTTGTTGTGTTGCAAACTAAAGCTAGAAACAATCAAATAATTGGAAGATTTATCTTACTGAAATTAATAGAAATTATCATGATAACAAAGTTCAAAACAATAAAAAATCTTGCCGTATTTCAAAATTTTGTTTGGGATAATTCTGTATTAGATGAAAAGAATAAAGCCGAAGAATTTAAGAAAATTAATATAATTTACGGAAGAAATTATTCGGGTAAAACAACTTTATCAAGAATAGTAAGGGCATTAGATAAAGGTGAAATTTGCAATAAATACAAAAATCCAGAATTTGAAGTAAGTATAAAAAATTTAGAAAGTTCAATAAATATTAATAATCTAAATTCTCATCAAAAAACAATTAGGGTTTTCAATAAGGATTTTGTAAAAGAAAATCTTCGTTTTTTTGATAATCCAGATGAAAGCAATGCATCTTTTGCAATGCCCGGGGAAAATGTAGGAATACTGGAAGAAATAGATCGGCTTCAATCAATTCTTGGTAAAAAAAAAGAAAGCGAAGAAAGTAAAGAAACGGGCTTTTATTTAGAGTTGAAAAATGCCCGGGAAAAATTAGAAAAATCTAAAAAAGATTATGAAAATGAAGAAAAAAAGCTCGAAAAGCAGTTGAAGGATAAAGCCATCGATCCAACTCATGGGATTAGTTACAACTCAGATCGTTTTGGGGATAAAAACTACGACACAGGTAAGATTAAAAAGGAATTAGTCTCGGTTACAAATGAAAGCTTTGTTCCTTTAACAAAAAAACAGATTGAAGAAAAGGACGCGTTGCGAAAAGAAAAAATAAATCAAAATATTGACGCTCTATCAAAACACACTATTGATATATCAAAAATTTCAAGCCTAGCGGAAGCGCTTATTATCAAACCAATTAGCAGTTCAGATAAAATTGAAAAGTTGGTAAAAGATTCTGTCTTAAATCGCTGGGTTAAAGATGGAAGACAATATCATAAAGACAAATTAGATAAATGTTCTTTTTGTGAAAGCGATATAACTGATGAAAGGTGGAAAGAGCTTGATAGTCATTTTGATGAAGAATCCGAAAAGTTAGAAAAAGAAATTGATGCTTTAATCATAGAAATTCGTCAACGAATTGAATCGCTGAAAAATTGTTTGATAATCGACAAAGAAGTTTTTTACTCTAAATATAAAGATGATATTGGTCGCCTTATTAAATTAAAAGAATCTGTAATTCGTAAAATAGAATCAAAATTAAATAATATTCTTGATCAATTATTGAATCGAAAAAATGATATATTAAATACAAAAACTTTTTCTTCGGTAATTTACAATAGCAATCGCCTAGATTGGTGTTGGCAAATCTTTGAATCATTTAGAAGGGAAGCAAACAATTATAGTTCTTCACTCAATTCTGACCAAGTTGAAGCAAAAAATTTGTTGCGTTTGACAGAAGTATTCAACTTCGCAAATACAATTCAATATTCAAGTTTATTATCAAAAATTAATGATTTAAAAACAACTTTTGTTGCTGACGAGAATAAAAAAATTGATATAGAGTTAAAAATTAAAAATCATGAAGAAATGATTGAAAATAAGAGGCGATCAATGAATGACGAAGAAAGGGGAGCTTTGAAAGTAAATGAATATCTCAATAATTATTTTGGACATGACTTTCTCTCTTTAAAAGCGTTAGAGGAGCCAGATCAATTCGATGGTAAAAAAATTCGTTTTGAAATAATTAGAGATAATAAAAAAGCTCATAATCTGAGCGAAGGCGAATGTAGCTTAATCGCTTTTTGCTATTTTATGGCAAAACTTGAAGATAACGAAACAAGCGGAAGAAAACCTATTATTTGGATCGACGACCCAATTTCAAGTTTAGACGGCAATCATATTTTCTTCGTTTATAGTCTTATTAACTCTAAGATAGTTGAAAAACAAGACTTTGAGCAATTATTTATTTCAACACATAATTTGGATTTTCTTAAATATTTAAAATGTTTAAAACCAGAAAAAGAAATTAATTATTTTATTATTCAGCGACAAGGTTTAAATAGCCAAATTAAAATAATGCCAAGCTATCTAAAAGATTATGTTACCGAGTTCAATTTTTTATTTAATCAAATTTATAAATGTTCAAAAGCAGATTTAAATATTGAGGAAAACTTTTCCATTTTTTATAACTTTGGAAACAATGCTCGCAAATTTTTAGAAGTCCTTTTGTTTTACAAATATCCTTCCACAATTGGTAATGATGGCAACAAAAGAGGAGCGCACGGAAGAAGACTTTCAAAATATTTTAATAGCCAAGAAAAAGTTTTAATAGAGAGGGTTACTAATGAATATTCACATTTGGAAGAAATATTTGAAAGAGGGATGGTTCCAATAGAAAATTCAGAATTGCAAAGGGTAGCCAAGTTCATCTTGGATAAGATTAGAGAAAATGATAAAGATCAATACGAAGCACTTCTTGAGAGTATTAAAGATAAAAACTTATAAAATGAAAAAAAATTAAAAAATTACGAATCTGACTTCGATAAAATCACAAAATTAATTGAAAAAAATAATCAATTTTCGTAAAATTGTATTATTATTAAAAAATTTTTAAAATATTTAAAGATCTTGTTAAAAAATAGTTTATTTATTTTTTTTATTTATTAAAATAATCAAATTACGATATCGAAAAAATCTTGATAAACACCAATTAATTCATTAAAAAAATTTACAAAATTAACTCCAAAAATTATGACAAAAAAAATTATGCCACTCAATAATTCAAAAAAATTTTTAGCAATATTTCCGCTGATTATTTCTTTAACTTCTTGTCAAAATATTCTCGGTTCGAAAAGTGCGAGCAATATTGATAATAAAGGCTTAAGCGACCAATCAAAAACCATAATTGCAACTTATAAAAGCGGGCAGGTGACGCTTCAAGATTTTAACGTTGAGCTTGAAAAAATCATCGAAAAAAACGAACAACTCAAAGGTGTTACTTTTGAAAAACTTAGTGCCGAACAAAAAGAACTCGTCATCAAAGAATTTGTTATCAAAGAAATTGCATCGAAAGAAGCTAAAAAAAGAAAGCTTAATAAAGATGCTGATTACAAAGAAGCCCTGAAAAGTTTTGAGTCAGAATTGCTTAAACAAAAACTGGTTTTTGCTTTGATAAAAGAAGCTTCGGACGAAAAAAATGTTAAGAAAAATTATGATGAAATTGTACTCAAAATAAAAGATAAAAAAGATTTAAAAATCAGTTATATTGCTCTTAAAAATAAAAATGAAGCGGAAGCGGTTTATCAAATTGTTTCCAAATCTCCAAATAGTTTTTCTACCCAAGCGAAAAAGAAATCTGTCGACAAAGAAACTGCTAAAAAGGGCGGTGATCTTGGTTTCGTCATCGAAGAAGCACTTCCCAGTGAAGTTTTAAAACAAGCAAAATTATTGCAAAAAAATCAAATTTCAAAACCATTTTTGGCGAATGAAAAATGGCTAATAATTAAATTAGATGACGAAAGATCAGCCGAAATTTTGCCTTATGAAAAAGCCAAAGAGGCTTTGGCACAAAATCTTGCCAAGAAAGCGGTGGAAGATTTTGTAAATCAAAGTCTTGAAAAGGCGAAAATTAGTATTTTGGTTAAGTAATTTGCTATAGCCGTTTAGGCTATTATAATTCAAATAACTTAATCATTTTTTAATAAAATAAATTATAAAACCTATGAAAAAACCTATGAAAAAAACATTATCATTAATCGCTATCGTGATTTCTTTACTTAGTTCTCAGGCTTATGCAAAAACTGAAGGTAATTATGTTGGTATCATCGCATCAAGAAACATTGTGAAAATTAATAACACTTCAACGCTTGCCAGCGATAATCAAGATGGGAATTCCTTTTATAATCATAGCAATAAAGATTCAACTTATGGCTTTGGTTTAAAATATAGCTATGCTTATAATTTTAATAATTTTTTTGCTACAAATGAAATATCCTACGAGCTTTTAAATAGTAAAATAAATTCTGGATTTTTTGACGAAGCAGATAATTATTTCTCACAAAAAATTAAGCTAAAAAATGCACTAACATTAAAATCTAATCTTGGTTATGATTTTAACGATAAATTTGCTATTTATATTCCGATTGGAATTTCAAGGTTTGGCTATGATTTTGAAACAGCTGATGAGTGTGGTAGTGATAAAAAATTTACTAAAAAGTCTAATAATCAATCAGCTACATTTGTAGGTTTTGGTTTGTCTTACGAACCAATCAAAAATTGGATATTGAATTTGGAATATAATAAATATCAAAATTTTAAAATTACTTCGGTAGAAAAGGCAACTAACGCTGGCGGAAAAATTAGAACTAAAACTAATTTAGACTCCATAAAACTTGGTCTTTCTTATAAATTCTAAACAAATCATTACTAACAAAATCCTCGTTATCAATGGCGGGGATTTTTGTTTTTTATGCCAACATTAACAATGACAAAAAAATATTTTAATAAAATGTTAAACAAGTTGAAAATTTTGTTTTTGTTGGTTTTTTTGTCAAATATTTTTTATACAAAAAGCTTTGCGCAAAGCCCTCAAGAC
>CAXNDB010000030.1:0-7278 GCA_964201025.1 Rickettsiales bacterium UBA1997
TCATCAATCAACAATAAATCATAATCATAATTTGATCTTAGCTCTCTTATGGCATCTTTCTCGAAGCTAACAAAATTGGCATTAATATTTAAATTATTTTTTATTTCGTCTTTAAATATCGCCAGATTTCCTAAAAAACTTTTTTCTTCAACGATAAGAATATTTTTTGACAAAGAATCAAAATTCGTATTATTATTTGGTAAAAGTTTTTTTATCTCAACATCTGAAATTTTTGGAAAATTCAAAATAAATTTAGTAAATTTTCCGACCTCAGATTCACATTCAATTTTGCCATCAAAGCTTTCCATGGTTTTTTTACAAAAATCTAACCCGAGCCCCGTTCCATCCTTTTTCCCAAAAGTATAAAAAGGTTCAAAAAGATTTTTAATTTTATTAATTGGAATTGCCGGACCATTATTTTCAACAATCACTTGATTAAAATCTGACTCACCTAAACCCTTCTTAAAATAAATTTTAACATATTGATTTGGGTGAGAATCTAAATAATATAAAGCGTTTTTCAGAAGATTAAAAATTACATAAGTGAAGGCTGTTTTGTTGGCTTTGATGATAAAATTTTCTTTGGTATTTAATATGACTCTTTCTTTTTGAACTTCATTATCAAAGCCATATTCTTGAATTGCCGAAGTCAGTAAATCTGAAGTTGATAAAAATTCCAATTTTTCTTTTCTGCCTTTGTCTTTTAAGTTTGCCAAAATAATATCTATAACTTCAGATGCTCTAGTGGTGCATCTTAAAATAATACTTAAATTTTTATTAATTTCTTCGATTTCATTAAATTCTAGCTGTTTCTTAACGCTACTTTCGTGGGTTAGAATTAAGGTTTTTATTCTAGCGGTTAAAAGATTTATGGCATTTAGAGGGTTGCGCATTTCATGAGCTATACCACCGCCAAAAGATTTCATATTTTTTAAATTAAACTGACTTTTTATTTCGGTTCTGTGACATAAAATACCACTAACAATCGCAAATAAATATACTGGTATATATTTCATATCAAAGCCATCGAAGGCCATTGGCGCAATCTCTGCAAATGAATATAAAAATAAATTGATGATTATCGCTAACGAAAACATTAAAATAATTAACCACCAATGATAAATCAGCAAAACCGCCAAATACATAGCAACCAAATATGACATTAACCACACATCAGAAAAATTGTTAGCAAAAAGCATGTAAGTAAAGAAAAGCGGAATAGCAACAAACAGCGAAAAAAAGAAATAGGAAGGGAAAAATTTAATCAATTTTACCGATAGATGTTTTGCAAATAACCAAGGAAGAAATAAGGTGGCACACATTAATCTTAAATAAAGATTTTCATAAGGTTGCGGATATAAATATTTCCATATGAAATAATAAAGTGGAAAGCCGAAAACACCTAGAATGCCAACTAAAAACAGATTGTTTTGAGCATATCTAAAAACACTTTCATACTCTTTTTTTATTTTTTTTATCATTGTTTAAACTAAAAAATGTTTTTGTTTTTAATATCTTTGAAACTCTCAATAATATAATTGAGTTCTTCGTAAGATATTTTGCTATTTACTGATAACCTTATCAAAGCCCTGTTTTTTGGTGTGGCGGGAGAACAAAAAACAGAACCAAAAATATTACGCTCTTCAAGAGCGTCTCTTAATATCTCTGTTTTCTCTTCGCTTCCCGATTCAATTGAAACAATATGTGATTGACTCTGAATCTGATATCCCATTTGTTTTAATTCTTTTCGTAAATATGCAGATTTTGCTTTTAAAGCTTCTCTTAAATTATCCGATTCTTTAATTACCTCTAATGTCGCTCTAAGACCTGCAATTTCATGATCAAGTAAAGCAGAACTAAAAATTGCCGGATATGCAATATAAGGAAAATATCCAGCAAATCTATTCGAACAGACAATAAGTCCAGCTCTTCCTGCAAAGGTTTTCGCAAGACTTAAAGTAATAAAATCAACCTGATCAGTAAGTCCAAGCTCTTTAACCAAACCAGAGCCTTTAAAACCATGAGTTCCAACCGAATGCGACTCATCAACCACATAGATACATTTATATTGTTTTGATAATCTGGCAATTTGTGCAATTGGAGCAATATCACCAATAGTACTATACAAAGAATCAATTAGAATAATTCCGGGACCGTTCTTAACAAGCATCTTTTCCAAATGAGCGGTATTATTATGTAAAAAAGGTATCGCTTTAGCGCCCGCCGTTTTAATTCCCTCCCACAATGACATATGAGCGAAAAAATCGATGTAAACAGGAACATCCTTTTCGGCGATTGCTTGTAATAAGCCAACATTTGCCGCCCAACCAGATTGACAAAGTATCGAAGACTCATATCCAAAATACTCTGCCATCTCTTTCTCAAACACACCCTTTAAACTATTTTCAGTCATAAAAACCGCAGACATAATAACTTTATTATGCTGATTTTTTATTTCTTTTTCTTGGGCAGACAAAATTTTCGGATGATTTGCGATCGCTAAATAGTCATTGCTGGTTAATATTAAAGAATCGTCTTTTGTATTTTTCCCAATAACTAAGTGTTTTTTATTTTTCCTTACTTCTATTACATTTTTATAGAAGTCATTTATTCTTTTTATTAAAAAATCACAATACATCGCCACCCCCCTTGGGCATTAAAATTGAAATCATCTTAATATTTGTAATAATGACATCAAAAATCTATTTTGATTTAAACATCAATAACATCAATATTTTTTTATAATTTATTTTATAATGTACTAGATTTGGTTAAAAATAAAATTTTTTTATTCATAAGTAACGAATTTGTAAATTATTCGAGAAATTTAATTTATATAATCGCATCCTCGATTTGTAATTGCAACTTCTCAACCCCCATCCAACTATTGATATCAATAGTTCCGATTAGATTTATTGGTTGCGAAGTTTTGCAATCAATTAAAGCTTGGGCGAGATTCGACATATTGGCACGAAATAAAATCGCTTGAATTTGATTGTTAAATCCAACCAGCGATTTAGCGCCAAAAATACAACTTAGATGCTCTTGTTTTTTGCCAACAAAATTGGTGCGGATTTTGTAAACATTGCGTAATAAAAATTTTGGGCGGACATTCGCCGTTCCAAACGGTTCTAAGTTTGAAAGCTCTTTAATTAAATCAAGATTAAGTTGTTCTAAGTCAAGCTCTAGATCAAATTCATAAAGATTTTCTTGCAAAATTTTAGTAATTTTATGTTGTAAATTATTACAAAAAAAATGGTGCAAATCTTTGATTTTATTGACTTCAACCGCAAAGCCTCCCGCCATCGCATGCCCTCCGCCCTCGATTACCAAGCCTTCGAACCGAGCTTTCAAAATTTCTCCACCAAAATCTATGCCGTTAATCGAACGGCACGAAGCTTTGGCTCGCGATTTATTTTCGTCAATTGTTAAAACCGCGACAGGTTTGCCATAAAGCTCCTTGAGTCTTGACGCTACAATCCCAATGACTCCCTGATGCCAATTATTGGCAACCGCAAAAATCACAGCATCATTTTTGCTAAAACCATTTTTGTTATTTTCTAAATTTTCAATCGCTTCGCTTAAAACTTGGGCTTCGATGTCTTTGCGTTCCTGATTTAAAGCCTCAAGCCTTTGGGCGATTTCATAGATTTGCTCTTCATCTTCACTTGATAAAATTGTCGCTCCTAAATTTGAAGTGCCAACCCTGCCACCAGCATTAATTCTTGGTCCAATCACGAATCCCAAACTATAAGAATTCGGCTTTACGTCGAGTCCCGCTGTGTCACAAATTATCCTCAATCCGAGATTTTTTCTTTGTTGTAAAATTTTTAATCCCGAAGCCACGAAAGCACGATTTAAGCCGAGCAACGGCATAACATCACAAACCGTTCCAAGCGCAACTAAATCGAGTAAAGAAAATAAATTTGGTTCGGAATTTTCTACAAAAAAATTATTTTCTCGCAAAGTTTTATTGATGGCGACGATAAACAAAAAAACTACGCCCGCCGCGCATAAATTTTTATGCGAAAATTCTTCATTGATGAGGTTCGGATTTATGATGGCAATGGCTTCGGGCTTATCAATGACTCCCAAATGATGATCGATAACAATTATTTCCAAACCAGCTTTTTTGGCAGTTTGCAACGGCTCAAACGCCACGGTTCCGCAATCAACCATAATCACCAAATCGGTGCCGTTTTTTTTAAGATTTAATAAGGCTTCGGAGGTAGGGCCGTAACCTTCCAAAATGCGATCCGGAATGTAAATTCCGACATCAATTCCAAGGTCACGAAAATAACGTTTTAGAATTGCACTCGAAGTTGCTCCGTCAACATCATAATCGCCAAAAATAGTAATTTTTTTATTGGAATTAATGGCATTCATCACATGTTCAACCGCGATTTTCATATCGCCAAGCTCAAAAGGATTGGGTAAAATATTTTTAATTTTTGGGTCTAAAAAATCGGCGATTTCATTGAGTGGAATTTTACGAATGTTCAATAATTTTGCCAAAACTTCCGAAATGGAATATTTTTGTATAATCGCCAAAACCGTCCGTTCGTCGTAGGTTTTGGCTTGCCAATTTTTGTCTAAAATTGAGGTTTTTTGTGGGTTTGACATTTTGGTTTAGTAATAAAATTAAGTATCTTGTAAGAAACTTTTTAATAATTTAGCGCGTTTCGGATGTTGCAATTTTTTCAAAGCTTTGGCTTCGATTTGACGAATACGTTCACGCGTAACCGAGAATTGTTTGCCGACTTCTTCCAAAGTGTGATCTGTAACCATACCAATGCCGAAACGCATCCGCAACACTCTTTCTTCACGCGAAGTGAGCGAAGAAAGAATTTGTGCGGTGAGCTCTTTAAGTTTAGAATGCGAAGCCGCATCGAAAGGCAATACCGCCGTTTTATCTTCAATAAAATCACCAAGCACACTTTCTTCATCATCTCCCGAAATAGGTGATTCAAGGCTTACTGGATCTTTGGAAGTTCTTAAAACTTTACGAACTTTTTCGACCGGCATTAATAAGCGATCCGCTATTTCTTGAGCGTCTGGCGTTCTGCCAAGCTCTTGCGTTAATTGACGTGAAGTTTTAACAATTTTATTGATGGTTTCAACCATGTGAATTGGAATACGAATCGTGCGTGATTGGTCGGCAATAGCTCTAGTAATGGCTTGGCGAATCCACCAAGTGGCGTAAGTTGAAAATTTATAACCGCGACGATATTCAAATTTATCGACGGCACGCATCAAGCCAATATTACCTTCTTGAATCAAATCCAAAAATTGCAAACCACGATTAGTATATTTTTTGGCGATTGAAACCACCAAACGCAAATTGGCTTCAATCATTTCTTTTTTGGCCTTCAATTCTTCCTCTTGGCTGTAGCGTAAATTGCTAATCATCTTTTTAAAATCAACGATTGAAATGCTCATGATTTTAGTAAATTTAGCGATTTTTTCGAGCGAAGTTAAAATTTGTTTTTCGCCTTCTTGCGTAAATTTTTGCCATTTTTTATCTTTTAATTCTTTTACTTTTTTAAACCATTTTTCACCATCTTCAATACCAACATAATTTTTTAGAAAATCAATTTTTTCAATGCTAAAAGTTTGAGAATATTTGAGTAATTCAATTTCAATGGTCAAAAGTTTTTGTTGTGCTTCGTAAAGTTGGTCAACTAAAGCCTTGATCAATCCGTCATTAAAACTTACTTCGCTTGAAAGCTTTTCAAATTCTAATTTAAATTTATTAATATCCTTGTCATTTTTAATTTGTTCGAGAGTTTTGTCTTCAGATTTATCAATAATTTTTTGGCAGATTGTAGCGATTTTTTGGAAAAGTTCGAGCATTTTTGGCATCAAAATTCTCTCCATCGAAACAAATGAAACCGCACTTTCATCGATCTCTTCTAGCTCTTCATCTTCAAATAAAGAATCTTCGTTAATCTCGGCGGAATCAACTTGCTCTTCAATTATCGCCACCACATCCTCAACATTACTATCGGTAATTGGCGTTTGTTGATCGCTATTTTTAATCATTTCTTCAAGTTCAGAATTGTATGTTTCGTCAATTCTGATAATGTCGCGAAGCAAAATAGTGCCATTCGATAAACCATTATACCACTCGATAAAGTGACGCATAATTAATGGACTTTGATAAAGAAAATTTACCGTTTTACTGCGTCCTTCTTCGATTCTCATCGCAATTGAAACCTCGTCATCACGAGTTAGAAGCTTTACGGTGCTCATCGATTTAAGATAAGTTTTTACCGAATCTTCACTTCTTTTTTGACTTTTTTCGTCATCTTTCGAAGCCAAACCTTCTTCAATTAAACGCTCAAGATCTTCTTCTTTTTCAACAATTTGAATTTTAAATTCACTTAGAATATCAACGATTCTATCAAGTTTTTTGCCATCAAGTTCAGTTTCAATATTTTCATTAATTTGATCATGAGTTAAAAATCCTTGAGTTTTACCAATGGCAATAAGTTTTTTTAATTTATTGGCAATTTCACTCGAAATTCTTTTGGTTTCATCGTCGCCTTTATTGATTGCACTGCGAACATCTTGAATTAGTTGAAATTTTTCGGCTAAACGCGAAGTTTTATCGCCCAAAGCCACTATTTTTTTTGGAGATTTTACTTTAACAATTTTCTCCTTAATAACCTTCTCTTTCTTGACTGTCTTTAATTTTTTCTCAACAGGTTTTTTTTCTTTTTTTAACGCTTTTTCAACTTTTATTTTTACTTCTTTAATATTTTTTTTAACTGCTTTTTTGACATTTTTAGCGACATTTTTCACTAATTTTTTTGCGGATTTTTTGGTAGTTTCAGTTTTTTTTAAATTTAGTTTTGCCGGTTTGATAATCTTAGACTTAACCGCATTTTTAACATTAATTTTTTTAGCAATTTTTTCAACTTTTTTAACAACCTTTTTCTCAATTTTTTTTGGTGCCAATTTAATATTTTTTGTAACTTTTTTAATATTTTTAGTGATCGCCACCAATTTTTTCTCAACTTTTTTTAACGGAGCTTTAACCTTGCCTTTCAATGGTTGCACAACTTTTTTGGCGACTTTTTTTTCTGTCTTTTTAATATTTTTTACCACTTTCAAATTTTTGACGTTTATTGGAGCTTTTTTAGCAACATTTTTGGAATTATTTTTTACGATTTTTTTTGCCACAATTTTCTTTGTTAATTTTTTCTTAACTGCCATAAATTGATTTTATAAAATTTATAATATTTCTTTTTCAAGCTCTCTAATTTGAGATTGAAG
>CAXNDB010000031.1:0-7276 GCA_964201025.1 Rickettsiales bacterium UBA1997
AAAGCTCAATAAGAGTTTTTTCAAGCTCAGCTGGAATTTGAGCAGAAATAGTAACAACTTTATTTTCTTTCATAATGATAAATAATTTTTAAGTTAATAAATTTTCCACTAAACATTAGAAGTTTAAATAAACTTTTATTCATCTTTTAAATAAAAACAAAAAATAAATTTTTTATTTGTGATTCATAATAAGAAAAACAACATATTTTTTTTAACAAAAAAAGAATTAATTTTAGAACTTGTTAGCCTAGGTTTTAAGAGGTTTGTCGCCACTCAAATATGGAGCTGGATTTACTCAAAAGGCATAGTAGATTTTTCTAAAATGTCCAATGTTTCAAAAAAAAACATTGAGGTTTTAAATCAAGTATTTTTGTTTCAAAGATTGACAACCAATAATCTAACAAAGTCTTTTGATAATACAATAAAATTTTTACTAAAACTTTCAGATGGTCGCGAAGTAGAATCCGTCTACATTCCCGAAGAAGATCGAGCAACTTTATGCGTTTCTTCTCAAGTCGGTTGCACTTTATCTTGTAAATTCTGCCACACAGGAACGCAAACTTTAGTGCGAAACCTAGAGCCTCATGAAATAGTCGCTCAGATAATTTTAACCAAAGATTTAATTAACGACTGGGATTCTCAAAATCGTAAGCTCACTAACATAGTATTCATGGGCATGGGTGAGCCTTTTTTTAATTATGAAAATGTTGCCAAAGCTTTAGAAATTATTTGCGATCCCGAAGGTTTAAATTTTTCTAAAAGACGAATTACCATTTCAACCTCAGGTTTAGTCCCCGAAATTTTGCGTTGTTCGAAGGAATTAAAAGTAAATTTAGCCATATCACTCCACGGCACCAATGACAAGCTTCGAACCGATATAATGGCTATCAATAAAAAATACCCACTCAATGATTTATTAAATGCTTGCAAAACTTATAATCAAGAAAATCCACAACAAAAAATTACTTTCGAATATGTGATGTTGCGTGACGTCAACGACAAAGAAGAAAACGCCTATGAGTTGGTCAAACTCATAAAAAAATATAATCTCAACTGTAAGGTTAATCTTATCCCTTTTAACAAGTGGAATGGTTGCGAATACGAAACTTCCAACATCACTCAAACCAAAAAATTCCAAGAAATTTTAAAAAAACACGATCTAATCGCAACCATTCGCAAAACTCGTGGTGACGACGTTCTCGCGGCCTGCGGTCAACTAAAATCAGCCTCGGAAAGAGTTAAAAAATCTTCGTTGAATAATACCGCTTCCACTCTTAAATGATGCGACCGAATTTTTCAGGTCTCGTCTTTGCGCGCCTACTTATGTAGGCTTACGCAGACTCGCCTTCAAATTCAATCGCCTGATTTAAGATTGGAAGCGGTATTTGTTACACATTAAATTTGCTTCGCAAATTTAGCTTTGAGTTGAATCGCTCCGTCGCGAATGAATCGCGACATCCGCGATTAGATTTTAGTTTTCAGATTTCCCTTGTGGATAAACGCTTCATCTTTTTTTTCAAAAAAGATTCGCGACTGGGATCGCGTCGCTTGGCGTCGTCGCTTTTCTCAATCAAAATTTCATTTTGATTTCGAAGACGACTTGCCCCTGGGATCGCGTCGCCTTTGGCTCCTAATCCCGTTTCTCGCTAAAAATAGCCGTTTAGGCTATTTTTTTAACGCAAATAACCTAGATTTAAGATTGGAAGCGGTATTTATGAGAGACTAATTAATTATGCAAAATTTTTTTCACAACGCTTCATCTTTTTTTTCAAAAAAGATTCGCGACGGGGATTGCTTCGCTTCGCTCATGATCTGCTACGCATTAAATTTGCAAACGCAAATTTAGAGAAAAAGGTACCAGGTTCCTTTTAATTTTACAATTTGCAGATATGCTCGTCAAGCCTACGGGCTCATCACCCTCCCCTTGCGGGAGGGTAAAATTTTCTGCAAGAAAATTTTGGGAGGGGGTTAAAAAAGGTACCAGGTTCCTTTCAATTTTACATTTTGCAAATATGCTCGTAAAGCATATGGGAGAGGGTGAAAGTAAAATCAAGAAATTGTTTTTTATTTAAAAAAATCGCCAACTTTTTTGAAAAAACTTTCTGATTTTGGATTGCTCGAAACCTTATTTTGCATGATCTTATCAAGCTTTTGTAATAAATCTTTTTCTTCAGTCGATAATTTCACCGGCACTTCAATATTAATTTTGACATACATGTCACCCCTTCTGCCACCTGAATTCATAACACTCATGCCTTTTGATTTTAAGCGTAAAGTATCGCCACTTTGTGAACCTTCGGGAATTTGCAAACTAACTTTTGTGCCGTCAATCGTAGGAATTTCAACGCTTCCGCCGAGTGATGCCGTGGTCATTCTAAGTGGCATTTCAAAATAAATATCGGCTTCTTTGCGAATAAAAAATTGATGTTTGCGAATCGAAATATAAACATATAAATCGCCTGCATTGCCACCGCGAAGCCCCGCCTCGCCTTCACCAGAAAATCTGATGCGATTGCCCTCTTCGACTCCCGCTGGGATTTTTGCCGATAATTTTTTTTCTTTATTAACTCGACCTTGACCGTTACATTTTTTGCATGGATTTTTGATGATTTCACCGCTTCCACCGCAAGTGTGGCAAGTTTTTTCGACAATAAAAAATCCTTGTTGAACGCGAATTGCACCCGCACCTTTACAAGTTGGACAAGTGGTTGGTCTTGAATTATCACTAGAGCCTGAGCCATTGCAACTATCGCATTTGGATGGAATAGTGAAACTAATTTCTTCTACGCAACCGCCAAAAGCTTCTTCCAAAGAAATTTCAAGATTATAACGAACATCGGAACCGCGTTGTGCCGAAGATTTTTTTTGCGAACGACCGCGTCCCGAACCTTCACCAAAAATATCACCAAAATTACTAAAAATATCATTGAAATCAAAGCCGTCGAAACCGCCACCAGATTGACCTCGCGAACCTTGACCACCAAAACCTTGAT
Organism: Rickettsiales bacterium UBA1997; assembly: GCA_964201025.1. Lineage (GTDB taxonomy): Bacteria > Pseudomonadota > Alphaproteobacteria > Rickettsiales > UBA1997 > CAILUF01. Next base: position 2,994 of record CAXNDB010000031.1, read on the forward strand.
TGGGATCTTGATGCCCGAAGCGATCATAGCCCGCCCGTTTTTGATCATCTTTTAAAACTTCATAAGCCTCTGTCGCTTCTTTAAATTTTTTTTCTGCTTCTTTATTTCCTGGATTGCGATCTGGATGATATTGCATCGCCAATTTGCGATAAGTTTTTTTTATTTCGTCAGCCGATGCGTTTTTACTAACTCCAAGCACTTCGTAATAATCTCTTTTACTCATAAATATTGTTGGTCAGAATTTTTGATATTAAGTTTTTTTGAAAAATTAATCGAACATATTATAATTTTTTTTAAGCCAATTTTCAAGCTGTAAAAATGCCATTGCTCGATGCGAAATTTGATGTTTAAAAGTCGAATCGATTTCAGCAAAAGTTTGATTCATGCCATTTTTTATAAAAATTGGATCATAGCCGAAGCCTTTATTGCCAAGGGCTGGAAAAGTTAAATAGCCATCAACCCTCCCCTCAAAATTAATTCTAAAATTATTTCTTGGATTATACAAACATAAATTACAAATAAAAAATGCACTTGGTTTTTGCTCGGCGGAAATATTTTTTTTCTTTAATTCGGCAAAAATATTTTCAAAAGCCAAAGTAAAATTTTTATTGCCATTTTCATCAAGTGCATAGCGTGCTGAGTGAACTCCCGGAGCGTTTTCTAAATCTTCGATACATAAACCCGAATCATCGGCAAGCGCTAAAATTTTAGCATTATCGCCATAAAATTTAGCTTTAATAAAAGCATTTTCGGCAAAAGTTTCGGCGCTTTCTTCGGGCTCAATTAAATTTAGTGATGAGGCTGGAACGGCTTGAATCTCAAGGCTTTCGAGCAATTTTGCAATCTCTAAAAATTTACCATTATTATTGGTGGCGATAAGAATTTTTTTCATTTCAAAAATAATAAATTTTTTCAATAAAAAAGCCGACCCAATATTTTGGATCGGCTTTAAAAAAATAAAATTTTTATAAAGACTAAGCTTGAACTACTTCTTCTTTAGCTTTAGAGGCCTCGATTTCTTTATTTAATTTTTCTTGAGCTTTTTTCTTTAAATTAGATCCTTTGGCTTTTGGCTTGAAATCAGGTTTATATTTTTCTGCACCTTTAACTCCGAGATTAATCAAGAATTTAGCAACTTTTTCAGTAGGTTGTGCACCAACTGATAACCAATATTCCGCACGCTCTTTGTTAATTGTAACGCGTTTTTCATCGGTATCGCCGAGAAGAGGATTATAAGTTCCAAGTTTTTCTAAAAATTTAGAATCACGAGGCGAAGTGCTGTTTGTAGCAAGAATAAGGTAATATGGAAGGTTTTTTCTGCCCCCACGAGAAAGACGAATTTTAATCATTTTTTAAAAATTTTTTACTTATAGACGGTTGAGGAATATTGCAAATCATAAAATAAATAAATTCAATTGCAAGTGAGAATTTTTATCCTCAAAATCTTTGCAATAATTTTTTATAAATAATTTATTGTAAAAAATTATTGGCAATCAGAAATGGCATTATTTTCAGCACTACATTTATTTAAAACCCTTGAGGCTCTAGAAATAGCATTGGTTAAATAATAGTCATAATTTTTTGCCACTAATTTTTCTTCACCAAAATTTAATTTTAAACTATCATAACTAGCTCTTAAAGATTCTGCTGGAGAATTATTTATTTTATCAATTTTCGCTAAAATTTTATATTCCTCATCAAGTTTTGCTAATAATTCATCATGATTTGCAAAACCTAAATTGAGTTTTAATTTTTGGGCGATTTCGCTAATAATTTCATAATCAATTTTTGCTTGTCCAACGCCAAAAACTGCTCTTCGAGCCTTCTGAATTCTACCTTCGAGATTAACATAAAATCCATCTTTTTCGGCAAAATTGCAAGTTGGCAAAATTATATCGGCAATTTTCACAGCGCGATCGCCGTTAGAACCGAGATAAATCACGAAGCAATTTTGTAATTTTGTAAAATCAATTTCATCATCAACATTTTGTAAAAATAATAATTTTATTTCGCCACTTTGTGCTTGATTAATTATTTCTTGAGTTGATTTTTTACTTACAAAATCAAGGGTTAAGCCATTTATTAATCCTGTCGATTTGGCCAAAAAATTAAAACCATTCCAATCTTGGCGAAGCATATTATATTTGGTGGCGATCGCTTTACATAATTGAATTATTTCGCCACCATCTTCACGCGAAACTACATCTTCGCCAATAATTAACATATTATTTTTGGCTTGTTGCAAAGTTTCGCAAAATGGATTTTTGCCATCTAAAATTGATTGTAAAACTTTTACATTATCGCCTAGAACTTGATGATTGTATGTTAAATCAATATCTTCTCCAATCGAAGCAATTTTTATTTTTTTCGATAAAAATCTTTTTCTAATTCGGGCATTAAGAATTGGAGCATCTTTACGCGGATTAACTCCGATCAATAAACAACTATCCGCCTCTTCAATTTTTGCAATTGAAGTATTGAACAAAAATTCATTTTTATTTTTAGAATCAAACTTTTGTGAATTTAAGCGACAATCAATATTTTCAACTCCCAAAGCTTGCATTAATTTTTTCAAAGCAAAAATGTCGTCGAGCGATGATAATTGCCCCGTCAAAGCTCCAATTTGATTTGGTTTAATTTCGCCAATTTGCTTTCTAATTTCTTCGTAGCAATCTTCAAAATTTGCCGAAATTAATTTGCCATCAACTTTTAAATAAGGCTTGTCGAGGCGTTGATATTTAAAGCCGTCATAACAAAAACGCGCTTTGTCTGCCAACCATTCTTCGTTAATTTCTTCATTCAAACGTGGTAAAATTCTCATAATTTCAACACCGCGTGAATCAATGCGGATATTGCTTCCAACCGCGTCCATCACATCAATCGTTTCAGTTTTTTTCAATTCCCAACTACGCGCTTTAAAAGCGTAAGGCTTAGAGGTTAAAGCTCCTACCGGACATAAATCGATAACGTTGCCCGACAATTCCGAACTTACATTTTTCTCAAGATAAGTAGTTATTTCCATGCCTTCGCCACGATTAACCGCACCCAATTCGCAAGTGCCAGCAACATCTTCGATGAAGCGAACGCAACGTGTACAATGAATGCAACGAGTCATTTGCGTTTTAATTAATGGCCCCATATTTTTATCGATCACCGCTCTTTTATGTTCGTGATAATTGCTTTCGCCTTTGCCATATTGATAGGCTTGATCTTGTAAATCGCACTCGCCGGCTTGGTCACAAATTGGACAATCGAGCGGATGATTGGCAAGCAAAAATTCCATGACACCTTCTCGCGCCTTCTTAACCATCGGCGTATCGGTAAAAATTTGCATATTTTCATTAACGGGCATGGCACACGAAGCCACGGGCTTAGGCGGTCCGCCCGCCACTTCGACTAAACACATTCGACAATTTCCGGCAATCGCCAATCTTTCGTGATAACAAAAACGTGGAATTTCGATACCGGCAATTTCGCAGGCTTGAATAATTGTAATACCCTGAGGAACTTCGTGGCTATTGCCGTTAATTGATATTTTTACCATGAAAAAATATGAATTTTAATTGAATTTTTTGAATATTATTTTAACCAAATTTAGATTTAAAAATTTATTAAATTTTAGTTTAACAAATTTTTAAATATATAAAATTTTAACGATTAAAATGGAATTTCATCGTCATTTTCTTCAACTACAACATCAGAATTTTTACGATTCGACGAAGCATTGCCAGAATTATTTGAATAATTTTCTGAAGAACCGCCTGAAGCACGATCTTTAGAATCAAGAATTTGCAAAGTAGAATTATAATTTTGTAGAGTTACTTCGGTGGTATATTTTTCAACACCTTGGGCGTCAGTCCATTTGCGGGTTTGAAGCGATCCTTCCAAATAAACTTTGGTGCCTTTTTTCAAATAACTTTTGGCGATTCCAACTAAACCTTGCGAAAAAATTACGATGCGATGCCACTCAGTTTTATCTTTTTTTTCTCCGGTATTTTTATCTTTCCAACTGTCTGAAGTTGCAATTGAAAAGCTAGCGATCTCGCGACCATCTTGAGTTGAACGAATTTCGGGATCTTGGCCCAAATTGCCCACTAAAATTACTTTATTTATCGACATAAAATTAAATTTTGAATTAATAATGCGGTTGCTTGAAAAATTATAATTTAAAAAAAATTAAAAACTAGCATCAATTTTAGTGTAAAATAAAATCGAAAAAACTAGTTGCAAAAAATAATTAACTCCTAAAATAGAATATATCTTTAAATTAAATCCTACTTAAT
>CAXNDB010000032.1:0-7173 GCA_964201025.1 Rickettsiales bacterium UBA1997
TTGATAAATATCTTCCGACGAATTCTTTATAGCTAAACATTGCCGGATCTGCTATCACTTGATTGGTAGTTCTAATTCCTCCGCCGACCGAATAAATTCCAAAATAAATGCCAATTAGTGCAACCATTACACCAAGAATTAATGGAATAAAATGCCATTTATAATTCTTTATAATAATTATTTTTTTATAATAATATCTACAAATATTTAATAATAAAAATGAAAAAACGCCACAAGCTATTGTAAGAAAAATAAAATAATGAAAATATTCAAAGCTAATTTTATCGACATTTTTAATTGGATAAATCGCCGAACTATTATTTAACAAAAGCGCCGAAATACTTACCACAAAAAATATTAAAATAAAAATTTTAGAATAATTTTTACATTTGTTTTTAATAATTTTTTCGACAACATAAATAATTCCAGCAATTGGAGCGTTGAAGGCGATAAATAAGCCGATCGCATAACCAACATAAATCCAAATTTCCAAAGCAATTTTCAACAAAAATTTTCGTAAATAATAAGCGCTACTAACCACTATACTCACCGCGATCATTATTGACGGCGCCTCGCGACCAAGAGATCCGCCCGAATAAGTTGATATTAATGAGCTCACAAAGGTGATTAAGGCGATTTTAAATCCAATAAAATTTGCAATTTTTTTATATTTATTAGGATATTGTTCGAGTTTTTTTAAAGCGAAAGTTACGTTGTCGAGACCGCTTCCAAAAGGATTAAAAGCATATTTTTTACATAAAAAAGCCGAGGCCCAAAATAATAGCGGAGTAATTATCAATGCTAATTGTGGGGTTTTAATAATTCGGTCTTTAGCTAAATCACTAAATTTATAAAAAATATCGCAATAAAAAATTACTAAAAAAACTATTACAAAAGTTATGAATATCAAAAAAATAATCGTTAAAAAAAGTTTAAAATAATTTTTTTTTAACAAAGAAAAAATATTTTTTATGGCGGGTTTATTTTGGGCAATATTCATTAGCTAATTCAATATAATTCTGCGATGAAACTTTAATGTAATCTTTTTCAATTTGCGTCATTTGACGAAAAAATTTGGCTGGATTTCCTGCCCAAATTTCTCCAGATTTAACAATTTTTTTTGGCGTTAAAACTGCACCCGCCGCCAACATACCATATTGCTCAACTCTGGCTAAATCCATAACAATTGAACCCATGCCGACAAAAGCATTATCTTCAATAATGCAAGCGTGAATAATGGCACTATGACCAATTGTAACGCCGTTTCCAATCAAAACTGGAGCACCTTCCGAGCCAGTTTTATTTTGAGCATGATTCGGTCGCGTCCCGTGAATAACGCAATTATCTTGAATATTGGTATTTTCGCCAATCGTTATTTTAGTGACGTCGCCTCGCAACACACAACCATACCAAATGCTCGAATTTTTACCAATTTTAACATCGCCGGTAATCACTGAATTGTGAGCAACAAACAATGCCTCGCCAATATTCGGCATAATGCCTCGATAAGAAAAAATATTTGTCATTTTAATACCATCCAATAATATCATAACCTTTTTGATTTAAACATCGAGAAATGTAGTTATTTTTTATTTCGTCGGGCTTTACTTTATCATTTCCCACATGAGAAAATCCTCCAGCAACACCTCCCGCTAATGATCCAACCAACGCTCCACCAACAAATGTCTCAGTTGAACTGCCCATCAACGCTGCTCCAACAATACTACCGATTAAAGCTTTTCTTCGCGCTTCTTTCCAAGCTCCTTTAGATTTATATTCTTTTAAGTAATTTTCCGCTTCAATTTTGCAATTCTGAAAGTCTTGATCAGCAACAACTGGACCCGCATCTAGAAATTTTTTATTTTGATAAAAAATTGGACTATATGATGCACATGCAAATAGCATCATTACAAGCAGAAGAGATATAGAATATTTTACGGTTGCAACCATTTTTAACGATATATTATTGAAGTTATTTTATCAATTTAGCTTCTTTATAATATTTCAATGCTCCATTGTGAATTGGTGCCGAATTTCCTTGATTAACCATATCTTCTTTTTTTAGCGAAGAAAATACTGGGTGAAGAGTTTTGAAATTATCAAAATTTTCAAACACCGAACGAGTAATATTATAAACTACATCATCAGAAATTTTTTCGGAAGTGACCAAGCTAGCCTTGACTCCAAAGGTTTGAACATCTTCTTGATTATTGGCGTACATTCCACCTGGAACAATCGCTTTTACATAATAAGGATTGAGTTCAACTAATTTATCGATGGTTGCACTGTCGATTGGAATTAACTTAACTTTACATGATTGGGTTGCTTCTTGCAAAACACCATTGGGATTTCCAGCGGCATAAATCATAACATCGATTTTTTCTTCACACAGAGCTGTCGGTTGTTCTGATGGTTGTAAATAAGAAATTGTTAAAAATGTTTCTTTTTTCCAATTTTTTGCTCCCATTAAAACTTCCATTGTGGCATACATTCCAGATCCGAGAGGACCGAAATTTACTTTTTTACCAACAATATCATCAAGTGTTTTGATTCCAGATTTTTCTAGAACAGCTATAGTAAATGTTTCGGTGTAAAGAGAAAAAACTGAACGCAATTCTTTAAATGGACTTTGGTCGGAAAAAAAACCCGAACCATTATAAGCATTATATTGCCAATCGGATTGAGCGATTCCAAATTCAATTCCTGAATTTCTGATGGCATTAAGATTTGAGACCGAACCGCCTGTTGATTCAACCGAACATCTAATTCCATGTTCATTTCTTCCGCGATTTAAAAGTCGACAAATTGCTCCGCCAGCTGGATAGTAAACCCCCGTTATCGCTCCAGTTCCGATGTTGGTATATTTAGTACCACTAAGAGCCTCTTGCTGATTCGAAAATATTGCGAGGATAGTTGTTAATGTTAATAGTATTTTTTTCATGGTTTATTTGGTTAAAACTTTAAAAAGCTTGCTTATCATATTTTTTAATTTTCACTTTTTATAAAATAAAAAAGAATTTTTCAAAGTCAAATCATTAATTAAATTTTATCTCAATTTAATTAATATAAAAAAAATTTTGACATTAAAATTTTATGAAGTTAGGTTATTTGAAATAAAAAATTTATGAAGAATTAGAAATTGGATTTAAATTTTAAACTAAAAATATTTTAGCATCCCCAAATTTATCTCCTTATAAGTTTAATTCAAAAATAAAAATAAATTATGATCTTTTGATGAGTATGAAAGCTCCAGAAAAATCGAATTCTTTAACCAAAAATTAATAAATTTATGAAACTTTGGAAACAAGTTCTTATCGGTCTGTCTCTCGGCGTTATCGCTGGTATAACTCTTGAAAAAGACGTTGCTCGAGAATTAAAAGTCTTCGGAACAATATTCATGAATCTTATCAAAATGGTCATCGTTCCTTTGATTTTTTTCGCCCTTCTTTCTGGTATTACTTCAATTAGTGGTGAAGGCAATTTCACTCGTGTCGGCATTAAAGGATTTAGTGCTTATATATTAACCGCAGTTTTTGCAGTTTTAATTGGCATTACCGCCGGTCATTTTTTAGAACCGGGAAAAGGTGTTAATATGCAAGAGCTCATCAAGCAAACGGAAGTCGATAATAGCAAAGCCTTCACCGATACTTTGGCGGTTGCCAAAACCGAAAAATCTGCCAAAGATTTTTTAATCGAATTAATCCCAACCAACCCAATTAAAGCAATGGCTGAAGATAAATATCTTCAAATTATTGTTTTCACAATTTTTCTTGGAGTTGTTATAAATTTGGTCGGAGAAAAAGCCAAACCACTCAAAGATATTATAAATTCTGGGGCAGCAGTTTTCTTTAAAACCATCGAAATAATAATTAAATTGGCTCCGCTTGGAGTTTTTGGTTATATGGCATTTTCGATCGCCGATCAAGGGCCAGAAATACTTCGCTCCCTAGCACGCTTAATATTCACAGTTTTGTTAGCTTGCCTTGTTCAATATATTATTTTTGGATTTATGATTGCATTTTTTGCTAGAATTTCACCATTTCCATTTTATCGCAAAATATTCTTTACTCAATCTCTAGCTTTCTCAACTAGTAGCAGTAAAGCAACTCTTCCAACTGCGATGACTCAGCTTCAAGATCGTTTGGGGGTTTCCAAAACCAACTCAAACTTCTTAATGCCACTTGGCGTCTGCATTAACATGGATGGAACTGCGATTTATCTCGGGATTTGCGCATTATTTTTTGCACAAGGATTTGGCATCGACTTAACCATGCAAAACTATATGATGTTAATTTTAACCTGTACGCTTGGTTCAATCGGTGCCGCTGGAATTCCTAGTGGCTCAATCATCTTTATGAGTATGGTTTTGGGTTCAATCGGCATTCCCGTTGAAGGTATCGTGGTGATTCTTGGCGTTGATCGCGTTCTTGATATGGTTCGCACCACCATCAATATTACGGGCGACAGTGCTATTACCCTAATCGTCGATAAAACTGAAGGTGGTTTAAATGAAAAATTATATTATTCCAAAGATGTGTAATTTACTAAAAAATTTTATAAGAAAAAGCTATGCACTTAATTTGTGCATAGCTTTTTTTTGTATATCCACAACCCAATCAGCTTTTGGGGAAACAAAATTTTTAAACCAATATTCGCAAGAACTTACGCAAATTGAAACTTTTCTAAATAATATTAAAAATTTAACGTGCCGATTTATTCAAAATAGCAATGGCAATACCGTTGAAGGAAAATTTTATTTATCCCGCAACAAAGATTCTTCTGGTAAAATGCGCATTGAATATTTAGCCGATCCTAGGGTTTTAATTGTGGTCAATGGAGCCGTTTTATCATATCAAGATATCGAACTTGATGAGGTTTCGAGACTTAGCACCAATACAACGCCGGCTTCGTTTCTTACTCGCCCCAATATTTCATTTTCAGCCAAAGATGTCGAAATAACCAATGTCACGAAAAATAATAATGAAATTAAAGTTTCGGTAATGAAAAAAAATCGTAAAGAAGCTGGGGAATTTAGTTTAATTTTTAAATTAGATCCATTTGAATTTGTGAAAATGGAAGTAAAAAACGATCTCGAACAAATAATCGCAATTCAATTAAAAAACATTGATTTTCAAAGCAAAATATCCGATAAATTATTTACGATAAAAAACAACGATAACGAATAATTTAAAAAATGGCATTTTCTTCACCAAAAAAAAATGGCAATAAAAGAGCGGTGATTAGCGAAATCAACATCACGCCCTTTGTCGATGTTCTGTTGGTTTTACTAATTATTTTCATGGTTGCGGCTCCAATGCTTACAAGCTCTGTCGACATAAATTTACCTCAGGGAGTTGAAACCGCCAATGAAGAAAAATTACAAACAATAACCGTTTCCGTTAAATCCGATGGCACTATTTTTTTACAAGATGATCCAATAAAATCAACCATATTAGCCAGTCGTTTAAAAGAAATTTCAGCAAATAATTTTACTCGTAAAATTTTCGTCCGAGCGGATAAATCTTTAGATTACGGAAATGTCATGGATGTTGTTAAAACAATTAGCATGGCGGGTTTTGCTCAAGTTGTTTTGGTAACTGAACTTCCCAAACAATAAACACAAAAATACTGGCGAAAAACGCAACAAAAAATAAGAAATAAATTTTTAAATGATAAAAAATATCCTATATTCATTATTCATTCATTTCTTATTATTTTCAGCGATTTATTTTGCTTTCGTCAAAAAAGATCAAAAAGAAATTGAAACTGAACAAGAAGTTTTAGTTAGCGTTATAAGCATTGATAGTAAAGGCGTCCCGCCCATTAATGAACAAATGGAAAAACCCGACAAAATCGAAGAAAAACCTCCAGAAAAAATTGAAGAAAAGAAAGAAGAAATAAAAGATTCCGAAGTACCGAAAGAAATTATTCCGAAAAATAAAAAGAAAGAAAAAATAAAACCAAAAACTCCAAAAAAAATTGCTGAAAATTCTAAAAAAGATGAAGTAAAAACGCCTAATGAACAAACTGAGGAAACTTCTAAATCTAAACCAAGCGATAAAAAAGATGAAGTTAAAGATTTTTTCAAAGTAATGAATTTAAAAGCTTTTAAAAATGTTACCGAAGATGAAAAGGGTTCGACATTGTCGATTAGAGAAACCATAAATATTCAATCTCAACTTAAACTTTGCTATAAAAGAGCCTTAGAGGAATCTGGCTTTGAAAGCAAAACTAAAATTGTTATAAGAATTGAAATAAGTCAAGACGGCTACATTCAGAATGATTTAGACGAAATGGTTGACCTTGAAAAATATAATAATCCAATTCATAAGGATTATAAAATCGTAATCGATAATATTAAAAGGGCTTTGGATTTATGTAGCCCGCTTCGGAATTTACCGATTGAAAAATATGACTCTTGGAAAGAAATTATTTTGCAATTTGATGTTGGCAAAGATTCAGATTAGATTATTTTTGTTGATTTTTTTTATTATTTTCATTTCTACAAAACCTCAAAACGTCTTCGGAATTTAGATTTACGACGTTAAGAACTTGTAAATCTACAAATTTTCAAATATTATCAACGCAAACGGGCTCTAAATCTCTTTATTTATGAGAGACTTAGAGCCCGTTTGTTTTGTATGTTTATTCTTATGCTAATATTTATTTAAAATTTGATAATTCAGTTGATTTGAATCCATATCCATAACCGTTGCCTCTTTTATCTTCTTGGTAGCATGAGCTATTTGAAGCAAGGGTAAAAAATAAAATTAGCGTTGAAATTTTAACGATATTTTTTTTAATTATTTTGTGTAATTTATTCATAAAATAGATTTTGTTTTTTTAATAAAAAATTGGCTTTAATTTTTAACAAAATTATTTTTATACTACACTTATATTATTAATTTTTTATTAAATTTATAATATTTGTTTCATTTTATTGATTAAAAAAACTATTGATGACTTTTCCTAACAATGATAAATTTTTTATAAATTAAATTTTATTTTTTATTCTTTAAAACCGCACGCGCCGCAGAAAGTCTGGCGATTGGAACGCGATATGGCGAACATGAAACATAATGCAAACCAACATCGTTACAAAATTCGATCGAAGCAGGGTTGCCACCATGTTCTCCGCATATTCCAAGCTTAATATCTGGGCGAGTTTGTTTG